>NZ_JBYSZI010000111.1:0-5368 GCF_058787075.1 Cupriavidus sp. FW305-46 | reverse complement strand
TTCGCGCTGGATCTCGGCAAACACCCGATCTGGGTCGTCGCCGCGCTCGCGAATCGCTTCCGACAGGCTCATCAGGCCACCGCGAATGGCTTCCTTGGTGGCCATGACATCCTTGAACGGATCCACCCATTGGAGCTTCGGCGGCGTCCAGATGAATGGCGAAATCGCCTCGCGCTGCTTGCCAGCCAGCTTCGCAGCCACCTGGAAGCGCTGCGCGATCGGCTTTTTCACCATCGGCACAAGCGCCAGCCATTGCTCCTGCTGCACCAGCTGCCGGAACTCCACCAAGCCGACGCGAGCGCTGCTGAAGTTAGTCCGCGACAGGTCACCCGTCATCTGCTCATAGGTGGTCCCCGCCCCCACGGCGATCGCGTGCAGCTGCGTCACGGTGTAGTCGCCATAGCCACCGGCGGACGACGGCGTACCGAATTCAACGCCCTCGGCGTTGGACAGGTACTTGATCATCCCCGGCGCGACCTTTTCCTGCCGCTGGCCGCCCGCACCCTGCTTGGCCTCGCCGAGCTGCTGGTTGGCGTCATCCGTGCGAACGAAGGCGACGAAGCAGGCCTCGATCTTCTTGCGCACGAGCTCGGCCTGCTCATAGTCCGCCAGGTCACGCAGCCGGAGCAGCGACACACCGAGCTCCGGCATGCCGCGCACCTGCGCGGGCCGGCGCTTCCGGTAGTAGTGCAGGATCTCGCTGGCCGGCACCCGCTTGCTTTCCAAGCCACTGAGCCGGAAGCCCGCGATCTCGCCGGGGTGCTGCGGAAACAGCCAGTACGCAACGCGTCGGCCGAGCGCGTCGAATTCCACGCCGGTGATCGCATAGTTGCCGTTCGGCATCGGCCCGGTCTTCGTCGAGTCGATGTGGTCGGGCTCCAGCACCTGCAGCTGCAGCGGCACCTCGAACCCATCCTCAGGCATGCGCGGACGGAACCGGATGATGACCTCACCAGACTCGCGGCGCGTCCGGTGCGCGAGTTCCATCAGCCCGTTGAAATCGAGCTGCCCATCGGCGTCGCAGTAATCGCACCAGGCATCCCACAGCGCCTGGTTGGGCGCCTTGGCCGTGAAGCCGGTGCCGACGGTGTTGGAAACGAGCTTATCCAGCGCGGACGCGGCGTATTCGTTGTTGCGAATGACATCGCGGCAGCGCTGACGCACGCGATGCAGCGCCGGCGCGATCTCCGCATTGGCACTGCCGCCGCCGGCGATCCAGCCATCGGTGCGGCGACCGACCTTTGCCGCGTCGTAGGCGCGCACGGTATCGAGCGCCATGCGGGCCTGCGCCCGGCGCACGCCGGACAACGGCGAGACGAAGCTGACCAGGTTATCGAGCCAGTTCATGTCAGTCCCGGGTGAAGTAGGCAACCGACGACGGCCCGCGATTGGTGCGAGCCAATTCGGTCAACTGGCCGCTGGCCAGCAGTTGGCCGCGCACCATGTTGTAGGCTTTGATCAGATCATCCATCGAGCGGTAGGTGACTTCCTTGCCGTCGTACTTGACGGTCAACTCGCCGGACGCGATGGCCTGCTCGAGGGCCTCCAGTTGCGTAAGGGTGAATGCCATGTGTCGGCCTTGTTAGCGGCCGAGCCACCCATCGGTGTCACCCAGCCAGTTATCGTCCTGTGCCGTAGGCTCAGTGGCCACCGGCACGCTGCTTTCGGTTGACGGCTCGTCCGCCGGCGCCGCAGGCGGCAACTCGATCGCCCCCGGCAGCGGGTCCGACAGCAAGTCACCCTGCCGCGGCGCCACGCGCTCGCGCAACCGATCCCACATCGGCTTGGTGTACCGGTGCAGGTCCAGGCAGTACGCCGCAAACATCGCGTACACCGTGCAGTCCAGCACCTCGTTGCGCGCGCCGGACTTTCGCTTGACCCAGCGATGCTCCTCGCCACGGGGCGTGCGTTGGATCACGCGAACCTCGGCGGTGAGTTGCTCGTAGAACGCAACAGGAAGCTGGTCCGAGAAATGCACGAACCCTGGCATTGACTGCCCGGGCTCCGGTGTGGACAGCTTCAGGCGTCCGAACAACAAGTCTTTGGCCGTGTCGGTACCGACGTGCCACAGCCGCACGCCGCGCTTGACCATCACGCCCTTGTAGTTGATGTCCTGCTTGGTTGCACGCCCCTTGATCGGCTTGCCAGCAGCCGGCTCGCCGCGCACGGCATACAGGCGCTGCCCACCCCGAGTCCGCACGAAGTTGTAGACCTGGTGCGTGAAGTGGCCACCGGTGTCGATCGCGGCCGCCTCGATGCCGAGGACCTGGCCACTGGCGTGCGGATAGGTCGTCTTCAGGTATGCGTCGAGCTGATCCCAGGACGCTTCGCTGGCCGGGTTGGCCGCCAGCACTTGGTAGTCGACAGGCCACGATTCCTCGCCCTCGCCCCAGCCCCACACGACGATCTCGAAGCGATCATCCTGCACGTCAATGCCAGCAGTCACGGCGAGTACTCCCATCGGGAGCGTGCGCAACGCATACGGCTCGGCGCGCGCCTTGAGCTGCTCGTGATCGGCTTTCTCGACGTCCTCTTCCCACGTCTCGCCGAGCGTGGTGTTGACGAACGTCTTGAGTTCGGAGGTGTCGCCCTTCTTCGCCTTGGCCTGCGCCGATAGGAACTCGCGCACGATCTGCGACCACGGCGTCATCTCGCTGTACGCCGTCCAGACCCAGAACGACACGGACCTCGGTGCGCGCACCACCTCGCCTTCCGGCGATCGGAACCGCCCATCCAGGTCGATCCACATGCCGGCCTCCGACACCCAGCGCCCGCGCCGCCAGACAGTCAGGTAATCCGCTTGCGAGTACCCCTCACCACACAGCGGGCAGTAGTGGAGCACCGTCCCCGGATCATCGCCCTGCCACTTGAACCCGAACGGCTTGTCCTTTCCGCCCCAGCGCACCACATGCTCACCGCCGCAATGCGGGCAAGGGACACGAAAGCTGAACCGCTGCTCGGCCTGCTCGGACCGCCCCTCGATCAGGGAGAAGCCTTTCAGCTTCGGCGTGCTGCCGAGGATCTGCTTTGGGAAGGTCGCGCCCTCAATACGCTTGCGCGAGAGCACCACGGGCGAGCCCTCTTTCTCGACATCACTGTCGAAGCCATCGAGCTCGTCCAGGTAGATGACGTCGACGGAAAGGCGCCGGTAATTCTTGGCGGCTTTGCCACCACGGATGTGCAACGTCGAGCCAAGGAAGCCCTTTTTGCGCATCGTATTGTCTTTGCTCCGCTGCATGAACGCGGGAAAGACCGTGGCCATCGCGGCCACGTCGCGCAACATCGTATCGACCTCGGTCTTCACGAAGTCGTCGGCGTCTTCGTCGGTCGGCTGCCATACAGCCTGGTTGCGCCGCTTGTGATGGGCAAAGTAGCCCATCGCCGCCAGGATCATCTTGGTATAGCCAACCCGGGCCGACTTGATGAACACCACCTCCTCGATGTCGTCGTTCGACATCGCGTCCAGGATGGCCACCTGGTAGGGGAAGGCCTGCCACTTTTGCTCGACGTAGCTCGACTCTGCCGACAGGTAGAAGTGCTCGGCCGCCCAGCTCGACAGCGACATGGGCGTCGGCGCGGCCAGGGCACTAAGGCCCTTCGTAATCGCCTTCTGAATCTCCGACAGGTCCATCGTTCAGGTCTTCCAGCTTGATGGCGGCTGCGATGTTGCGCGCCTTGGTGATCTCCTCGGTGATGAGGTCAATGTCTTCTGCAGACAGCGTGGTGGTCCGCCGCTTGATCTGCACAGGGATCGCCTCGAGCCGCGTCGCGATTTGTCGCCCGACCTTGGCCAGCACCGCCTCGAGCACCGACACCGGCGCCAGTTCCTTCTGCAGCTGCTGGTTGACCATGGCGATCTTGATGCGCTGCTCGCGGGCGAGCGCGGCACGCTCCTGGATCAGATCCAGATCGCCGGTGGAGGCGCGGCCGGCCGCCTGCTCGCGCAGGTTCTCGCAGTACTCCACCAGCCAGCGGCGCAGCGACGCGCCGCGCGTCAGCGTGCCGCGCCCGATCAGGTCACTCACGGCCGGCTGGGAAATACCGACCAGGTCGGCGAAGGCTGCCTGCGTGACCGTGCGATCGACGTCATCCAACAGCTCGGTCACGGTATAACCCCCTAGGAATAATTTCGTGAGTAGTGCGCGATCGGGGCGCGAATTACCCGCGTTTGGGGAAGGCCGGAAGGACCCCCGCCGCGTGACCCCGGCGCCACCTAGAGGGCCGTGGCCAGCGCCCCCGCCAGTGCGCGCCCGAAGATCGCGCCGAACTCGGCGGCGATGGCCTGCTGGCCGATGCCCGCGAAGTCGAAGCGGCGCTTGTAGCCGGCCTTGTCGACGTACTTGACCAGCAACGCCACGCTGCGACCCTTGCGCTGGTAGATGCCAGGGACGCCGTTCACCGTCCCGCTGAATACACCGGGCTTCGCCAGCAGCTTTCGGATCGCGCCCTTCGGCATGTTCCCGTACTGGTTGACGCGAAGGCCTTGCGGGATCACGACTGCCCGCTTGGTCGGGCGCCGCTCACCACCATCGACCTGGTAGCGCAGGTACTTCCATTGATCCGGCTTGATGAACACCGAGGCGATCTGCCGCTGCTTCGTTGCAGGCCTCGTACCGAATGCGCGCATGGTGAACGGCGTGGGCTTGTCCAACTCACGCGGTAACGCCCCCGACTCAACGCCGGCCACCGCCTTGGCAGTCTGCGTCAGCGCCTTCGCGATCGCGAAGGGCATCTGCTTCTGCGCGATGTTGTCCAGCGTCTTGCGAACGTCGGCGATGTTGTGCTTGACGCTGACGGTAAGCATCAGCCCACCGCGACGGCCTGTTCCTTGGCAGCCTGGGCCTGCTGGTACGGCATCCACTCGGCGTAGCGGCCGATGATCTCGCCCGCCGTGCCGTCTTCCTTGGCCGGGCCGCGCGCCGGCTCGTCGCCTTCCTGCAGCAGCACGGCGGACGTAACCGGGAACTGCTTTCCCATGATGTCCGTCACGAGCAGATTGACGCAGCGATCGCCCCACACGGCGATGATGGTGGCGTCGAGCGGCGGCGCATTGTCGAGACCACCAGCCAGGGCCATCGGTACCGGGCCGATGATGTCGTTCTTGCACGGGCGATACCAGACCTTGCGGCCGACGGAAGGTTTGATCATGACTACTCCGAAGAGGGAAAAAGAATGGCCGGCGCGAACGGGGAGAACGCGCCGGCCTATCGGGAACGGCCCGCCGCTGCGGACCAGGGAGAAAAAGAAAAGGGCCGAGGCACACGCCCCGGCCCCGGAAGCCCTGCTCGCGACCGACTCGCTCGCAGGGTAGGAGACACTGTCAATCCGACGAGAAGCTGCTCGCCGTATCCGATCCACCGGAATCCCA
>NZ_JBYSZI010000110.1:0-11957 GCF_058787075.1 Cupriavidus sp. FW305-46 | reverse complement strand
CCCCTGGCTTTGACAGCCAGCTGCTGCGCGCCCCGCCCAACCGCTTCGACCTGGCCCTGCTGCCGATCATCCTGGCCGTGATCGTGATGATCGCGTTCGCCGCGCAGCAGATGAACGCCCCGTTCCAGCCCGACCAGCAGCTGGCGGTGCACCTGGACGTGGCCTACCTGCCCTACTACCTGATGCGCACCAGCATCCGCATGCTGGCGGCGCTGGCGGCGTCGCTGCTGTTCTCGCTGGCGTTTGCCGCGCTGGCGTCAAAGAGCCGCACAGCGGAGAAGGTGCTGGTGCCGGCGCTGGACATCCTGCAGTCGATACCCGTGCTGGGCTTCCTGTCGATCACCGTGACCGGCTTTATCGCCCTCTTTCCCGGCAATATCGCAGGGGTGGAGTGCGCGGCCATCTTCGCCATCTTCACCTCGCAGGCGTGGAACATGGCGTTCAGCCTGTACCAGTCGTTCCGCACCATCCCGGGCGATTTGCTGGAAGCGGCGGCCATGTTCCGGCTGTCGCCGTGGCAGCGCTTCTGGCGCCTGGAAGTGCCGTTCGCCATGCCGGGGCTGCTGTGGAACATGATGATGTCGATGTCCGGCGGCTGGTTCTTCGTGGTGGCGTCCGAGGCGATCTCGGTATCGGGCCACGACATCCGCCTGCCTGGGATCGGCTCCTATATCGCGCTGGCGATCCAGCAGCAGGACCTGGCCGCGATCGGCTGGGCCATCCTGGCGATGCTGGCGGGCATCCTGCTGTACGACCAGCTGCTGTTCCGCCCGCTGGTGGCATGGGCCGACCGCTTCCGCTTCGAGACCCTGGCGCAGGACAAGCTGCCGCAGTCGTGGCTGCTGGACCTGCTGCGCCGCTCGGCGTGGGTGGGTGCAGTGCTGGCACAGACGGCGGCGCTGGCCGGGCGCACGCTGGCGTGGGGCGCGCGCCGCGGGCAGGCCCCGGCGCAGCCGGACAATCCGCGGCGCGCGCTGTGGTTCTGCCGCGTGCGCGACGCCGTGATCGTGCTGGTGGCATTGGCCGCGTTGCTGCGCGTGGGCTACTTCGTGCACAGCGAGGTGGGCTGGGCCGAAGTCGGCCATGTGCTGTGGCTCGGCACGATCACGATGGTGCGCGTGGTGGTGCTGATCGCGCTGGCGGCGCTGGTGTGGGTGCCGATCGGCATCCGCATCGGCCTGAACCCGGAACTGGCGCGCATTGCCCAGCCGATTGCGCAGTTCCTGGCCGCCTTCCCGGCCAACCTGATGTTCCCGCTGGCGGTGATGCTGATCGTGCGCTTCGGGCTGAACCCGGAGATCTGGCTGAGCCCGCTGCTGATCTTCGGCACGCAGTGGTACATCCTGTTCAACGTGGTCGCGGGGGCGTCGGGCATTCCCACCGAACTGAAGCTCGCCGCGCGCAATCTCGGCCTGCGTGGCTGGCTGCTGTGGAAGCGCTTCCTGATCCCCGCGGTGTTCCCGAGCCTGCTGACCGGGCTGGTGACGGCCGCCGGCGGCTCGTGGAACGCCAGCATCGTGTCCGAGTACGTGACCTGGGGCGACCGCACCATCGTTGCCACCGGGCTCGGCAGCTATATCGCCGAGACCACCGCGCGCGGCGACTTCCCGCGCATTGCGCTGGGCATAGTCGTGATGGCGCTGTTCGTGGTCGGCTTCAACCGGCTGCTGTGGAACCGCCTGTATCAACTCGCGCAAGAGCGCACTCGCTTGTAAGGCAACGATGGCAGAGAACATTGCATCCACCGCCGCCCCCGCCGTGATCGAGCTGCGCGGCGTCGGCAAGATCTTCCGCACTGCCAGCCAGAGCGACCGCGCCGTGCTCGAAGGCGTGGACCTGACGCTGCGCGAGGGCGAGATCGTCGCCATGCTGGGCAAGTCCGGCTCGGGCAAGTCCACGCTGTTGCGCATCATGGCCGGGCTGGTCGGCGCCGACCGCGGCGAGGTGCACTTTCGCGGCGAACGGCTGGCCGGCACCGCCGAGGGCATCGCCATGGTGTTCCAGTCGTTCGCGCTGTTCCCGTGGCTGACGGTGCAGCAGAACGTCGAGCTGGGGCTCGAAGCCCAGGGCGTGCCCAGGGCCGAGCGCGAGCGCCGCGCCGAGGCCGCGATCGACATGATCGGGCTGGCCGGCTTCAACAGCGCGCTGCCGCGCGAGCTGTCGGGCGGCATGCGCCAGCGCGTGGGCATTGCGCGCGCGCTGGTGACCGAGCCGGACCTGCTGCTGATGGACGAAGCCTTCTCGGCCCTGGACGTGCTGACCGGCGAGACCCTGCGCGACGAGATGCTGGCGCTGTGGGAAAGCGGCCGTGCCAATATCAGGAGCATCCTGATCGTCTCGCACAATATCGAAGAGGCGGTGATGATGGCCGACCGCATCGTGATCCTGTCGAGCGACCCGGGCCGAATCCGCGCCGAAGTGCCGGTTGCGCTGCCGCGCCCGCGCAACCGCGACAGCGCGCAGGTGCGCGCGCTGGTCGACGAGATCTACGCGCTGATGACCGCCCCCGCGGCGGAAGCGCGCCTGCCCGCGCAAGCGCCCGCGCGCCAGATCGCCTACCGGCTGCCGGACGCCGACATCAGCCAGATGGAAGCCATCCTCGACCTGCTGTGCGAGGCACCCTTCAACTGCCGCGCCGACCTGCCCCACCTGGCCGACGAAGCCGGCCTCACCGACGACGAACTGCTGCCTGCGTGCGAAGCGCTGCAGCTGGTGCAACTGGTGTCGATCGAGCGCGGCGACATCGCCGCCACCGAGGCCGGCCGCGCCTGGTACGCCGCCGGGCCGCAGCAACGCAAGGCGATGTTCGGCCAGCAGTTGCTGGGCAACGTCGCACTGGCCGCGCATATCCGCCGCGAACTGGTGGCGAGCGAGGCCGGCGAGATCCGCGAGGAACAGGTGCTGCACGAACTGGAGCAGTTCCTGAAGCCCGCCGAGGCCGAGCGCGTGCTCAGCGTGGCGATCGGCTGGGGGCGCTACGGCGAGATCTACGAGTACCGCTACAACAGCGGCATGCTGACACTGCCCGAGGAAGAGCTGCCCGAGGCGCCGTAAGCCACCAGGCTCAGACGCGCGCCCGTATGGCGCGCCCGATAGCCCCCGTGCGCAGCGCGATCTTGGCCGCATCCTCGCGCAACGCGCGCAGGCGGCGGTCCAGCACCGCATTGGCCGGACGGCCGGTGGAGCTGGCGGTGGGACCAGCCTCATGGCTGGATTCGCCGGCGGCGGCCGCGTGCACCAGCACGTCGGTGCGGCGCTTGTCGGCGGAATCGGCCAGGCGGGCGCGGCGTTCGGCAACGGCATCCTCGGCGGCCTCGGCGACTTCGGCGCTGACGGTGGCCGCCACTGGTTCGGCACCGGCGACAGCTTCAGCGGGGGTTTCCGCCTTGTCCGCGGCGGCAGGCGCTGCCTCCTTGCGTTCCACCGGCGTCTTCCCGCTGCGGACAAAGCCCGCGCCACGGCCGCCGCCCCGCTCATCGGCATGCAGCCGCTCGCTGGCCACCTGCAGGCTGTGGCTGGCGGCCTCGGTGGCCTGCTCGATCGCGGCTTCCGCGGCCGGGATATCGAGTTCGTCATAGTGCTGGCGCACCTGGATGCGCGCCGCCGCCACGTGCGCGGCCACCAGGTAGTTCTGCACGATAAAGCGGTTCAGGTTGTCCACCGCGCGGTGCCGGCTCTTGGGCTCGTCCAGCATGCGCTGGAACGACGAGATCAGCGCCGACAGGTTGTCCATGAACTGCTTGCGCTGCACGCGGTAGGCAAAGTCATCCTTGGTCCGGCGCAGCAGCAGGTCGCGCGTGGCGCCGATATAGCGGCGGTTGGCCTGCAGCACGCCCTCCACCAGCTTGGGGATGGCGCGGTATTCCCAGCTCGGCAGCACAAAGCTGAACAGCGAGGCGATGATGCCGCCGATCACGGTATCCACCAGCCGCTCGCCCGCCACCGTGGGACTCCCCGGCATCAGCAGGTGAATCTGGATCAGCACCTGGATGCAGGCGGCAATCGCGGTGTAGCGGTACTTGATGGTCACGAACGCTGCGCTGGCCACCAGCGACAGGAACAGCACGCCCAGCAGGATCAGCGGCTGGTGCACCACCTTCAGGATCGCGACCGAGACCACGCAGCCAATCAGCGTGCCGATCAGGCGGTCGTTGTAGCGCTGCTTGGTCATGCTGAAGTTGGGCTTCAGGATGACGATGATGGTCAGCAGGATCCAGTAGCTGTGCGACACATAGGGCAGGTGCTCGGCAATCCACAGCCCCAGCGACACCGCCATCGAGATCCGCAGCGAGAAGCGGAACGCCGGCGAACTCCACTTCAGGTTGTCGCGCAGCACGCTGAACTCATACTTCTGGCGCGTCAGGAAAGGCGTCATGTCCGAGCCTGGCAGCACCCTGGCCGGCTCCACCGGCGTGCGCGACGCTTCGTGCAGCTGGCCGACCAGCGTGATCGCGCCGCGCATCATGTCGAGCGTATCAACCAGCGCCGTCATCGCCGCCGGGTTGATATGGTGGTGGCGAAATTGCTCGATCTCGGCCTCGACCGCGCGCAGGCCCTGGCGGTATTCCACCGTGGCGTACGAGGCGCGGCCGCGCGTGACCTCGTAGGCGATCTCTTCCACGTCCTTGCACATCTGCAGCACCAGCCCGCGCAGGTGGTCCAGCACCGGCGTGCCGGCAAAAGTCTGGCGCAGCAGCGGATAGTCGGTGTTGGTCGACAGGATGTACTCGTACAGGTCGAGCATGCGCAGGTGCACCTGCACCAGCAGCCCGTCGTGCGGGGTGCGGTTGCCGCGCAGCACCAGGTCGCGCGCGGCCTGCTGGCGCTCGGCCACCACGATCTGCTGGCGCACCAGCTGGTTGAACTGGGCCTCGTAGTCGTTGCCGGCATCGTAGAAGCCGGCCTTGATCTCGAGATAGCCGGCCAGCTCATACAATGATTCGGCCAGCACCTGCTGCTTGGTGCGGCGCTCGGTGATCCAGCTCACCAGCATCGCATAGCCGAGATAAGCGACCGCGCCGATGCTGAACAGCGCCGCGTGCTCCAGCGCGCGCCGCACCAGGAAGTCTTCGTTGATGGTCAGCGTCATCACGAACAGCGCCGCGAACTGCAGCGGCAGCGTCTTGTTGCCGTACACCGTCATCATGCCGGCCAGGAACGTCACCAGCACCAGCAGGAACGGCATCACGCGCGGGAACGGCGTGGCCAGCGCCACCACCAGCGTGACCACGCTGCACAGCAAAACGCTGGCCATCATCTCGTTGAACTTGTGGTTCAGCGGGCTGGGCAGGTCCATCAGGCTGGTGCACAGCGCCCCCATCGACACTACCATCGCGGTGGGCAGGTCGCTGAAGTGCAGCGCGATCAGCGTGGCGCCGATCACCCCGGTGGCCGAGCGCAGCCCCCGGTAGATGTAGTGCGAATACAGGAAGGTGCGGGGATCGTGCGCGTATTGCATGCAGCGGGGGCGATGGCGTGCGGTGGCGGGTGTGGCAGCGGAAAACTAGTTCATTGGCCTAGCCAGCGCGAGCGCGCCGCGTGCCGTCCGCTCTCGAGCTTCACCTTGAACTGCGCAGCCGGCTCGCGTGCCAGCGTCACCGGCAGCACCTGCAGCTCGTCGCGGCGGAAGGCGTGCAGCTCGATGCGGTCGCCGCTACGGTAGCGCGCCAGCAGCTTGTCGATCTGGCCCGGCGCCACGCGCAGGCCGTCGATCGCCACCAGCAGGTCGCCGGCGGACAGGCCTGCGGCCTGCGCGGCGCCGCCGTCGAACACCTGCGCCACGCGCACCCAGCCCTCATCGCTCTTGACCTTGATACCCAGCGCCGCGGTGCGCGCCGGCTTCTGCGCCTCGGCCTTGACGCCGAACACCTTGAACAGCGCCGGCAGCGGCAGCTCGCCGGTGCCTTCGGTCAGCGAGCGCAGCAGCGGCCCCATGCGCAGGCCGGTGACTTCATCGAACAGCGCATGGACCTCGGCCTCGGTCACGCCGCGCTGCACCGCGCCCGGCGCGTAGAAGCCGCGGCCGTAGCGGCGCCACAGCGCGCGCATGACATCGTCCAGCGAGCGTCGCCCGCGGGTCTTGTCGCGAATGGTCAGGTCCAGCGCCAGCGCCACCAGCGAACCCTTGGTGTAGTAGCTGACGATGGCGTTGGGGGCATTCTCGTCCTGGCGGTAGTACTTGGTCCAGGCATCGAAGGAGCTTTCCGCCACGCTCTGCTTGGTGCGGCCGCTGCCGCGCAGCACGCCGTTCCAGGTCTTGGCCAGCATCTCGATGTACTGCTCGTCGGTGATGCAGCCGGAGCGCACCAGCACCAGGTCGTCGTAATAGCTGGTGAAACCCTCGAACAGCCACAGCAGCGGCGTGTAGGTTTCCTCGGCCAGCCGGTACGGCACGAACGCGGCCGGCTTGATGCGCTTGACGTTCCAGGTGTGGAAATACTCGTGGCTGCACAGCCCGAGGAAGGTGCGGTAGCCCTCGCTGGTATCGCTGTCGCCGCGCACCGGCAGGTCATTGCGCGCGCATATCAGCGCGGTGCTGGCGCGGTGTTCCAGGCCGCCGTAGCCGTCGCTGGTGACCATCGTCATGAAGACGTAGCGGCGGTTGCTGTCCAGGAACGGCGCCTGCGCGGTCTTGGGCTCGAACAGCCGGATCTGCTGTTCGCAGATGCGCTTCAGGTCGCGGCACACGCGCTCGAGGTCGAGTTGCGGCACGCGCCCGGTGAAGACCACGTCGTGCTGCGCGCCGCAGGCGCGGAAGCTGGCCAGCTGGAAGGTGCCCATCTCAACCGGATGGTCGACCAGCTCATCGTAGTCGGCCACCTGGTAGCGGCCGAAGCCGTAGCGCTTGGCGCCTGCGCGGCCCGGCGCTTCGCGCATGGCGGTGGCGACGCGCCAGCCGCGATAGGCCTCGCCCACGGGCGCATGGATATCGACGGTGCATGGCCGCTCGGCCTGCCCGTCCACGCCCAGGAACACCGAGCTGCCGTTGAAGAAGCCGTGGGTGCTGTCCAGGTGCGCCGCGCGCACCGACAGGTCCCAGGCATAGACCTCGTAGCTGAGCGTCAGCGGGCCGTCGGCCAGGCTGACTGGCGCGGCCTGCCAGCGCTGCTTGTCGAGCTTGGTCAGCCTGACCTCGCGCCCGCCCGCATCGGCGCGGATGCGCACGATATTGCGCGCGAAGTCCCGGATCATGTAGCTGCCAGGGATCCAGGCCGGCAGCGAGAAACACTGGCCGGCGGGATCGGGCTCGCTCACGGTGACGGTGACGGCAAACAGGTGCGCTTCAGGCTGAAGCGGGGCGATGGCGTAGCGGATCGGCGTCATGGGCAGGATTGTAACGTCGGCGCTAGGACACGGATGCAGCGCCTACGCGGTGGTGCATCAGGGCGACGGTGCGCGATCAGCCGCGATTCACATCCACCACCACGCGCCCGCGCATGCCGCCTTCCATGATCTTGCGGCCCGCCTCGATCGCATCGCCCAGGCCGATCTCGCGCGTCAGCGCATTGAGCCGGTCCGGCTCCAGGTCGCCGGCCAGGCGCTGCCAGGCCTGCTCGCGCAGCGGCATCGCCGCCATCACGCTGTCGATGCCGTGCAAGGTGATGCCGCGCAGGATGAACGGCGCCACCGACCCCGGGAAGTCCAGGCCCTGCGCCAGCCCGCACGCCGTCACCACGCCGCCGTAGCGCACCTGGGCGCAGGCATTGACCAGCGTGTGCGAGCCGACCGAGTCGACCACCGCGGCCCAGCGCTCCTTTTGCAGCGGCTTGCCGGGTACGCCCAGCTCAGCACGGTCGATCACATCATCGGCGCCCAGCGCCTTCAGGAAATCCGCCTCCCGGGTCTTGCCGGTCGAGGCCACCACCTTGTAGCCGAGCTTGCTCAGCAGCGAGATCGCCACCGTCCCCACTCCGCCCGAGGCGCCGGTCACCAGCACCTCGCCATCGCCGGGGCGCACCGGGCCGTTGACGCCGCCGCGCTCCAGCGCCAGCACCGACAGCATCGCGGTATAGCCCGCGGTGCCGATCGCCATGGCCTGGCGCGTGGTGAAGGCGTCGGGCAGGCGCACCAGCCAGTCGCCCTTCAGGCGCGCGCGCTGCGCCAGGCAGCCCCAATGCGTCTCGCCCACGCCGTAGCCGTTGAGCACTACCTTGTCGCCAGCCTTCCAGCGCGGGTGCGCGGATTCCAGCACCGTGCCGGCGCCGTCGATGCCCGCCACCATCGGCCACTTGCGCACCACCGGCGAGCGGCCCGTGATCGCCAGTCCGTCCTTGAAGTTGATGGTGGAGTAGTCGACGGCAACCAGCACGTCGCCGTCGGCGGGCAGTTGCGCGTCGTCGAGCGTGGCGATACTGGCCTGGGTGGCGCCGTCGGCCTGGGTCAGCAGCAATGCCTGGAAGGTCATGGTGTCTCCTTTGTCGCCTGTCGGCGATCGCATGGGATAAGGGGATAGGCAGAAAGCAGAACGGCCGGACAAGTCCGGCCGTCGATCGGGCCGGTACAGGTCCGGCGCGCGCTTATTTCTTGATGCTGGCGAGCTTGCGTTCCAGCGTGGCGACGTCTGCCGCGCCGGGGATGCGGGTGCCGTCGGTGAAGAACACCGCCGGAGTGCCGGTCACGTTCATGCTGTGGCCCAATGCCAGGTTCTCTTCCAGCGGGGTCTTGCAGCTGCCGTTGCCGGTCAGCGCCACCTGCTTGAGCATCCAGTCGCGCCAGGCCTTGGTGCGGTCGGACGCGCACCAGACCTGCTTGGCCTTGGTTTCGGAATCCGGCGACAGCACCGGGTACAGGAAGGTGTACACGGTGATGTTGTCCATTTGCTGGAAGGTTTGCTCGATGCGCTTGCAATAGCCGCAGTTGGGGTCGGAGAACACCGCCACCTGGCGGCTGCCATCGCCCTTGGTCCACTTGATCGCGCGCGCCAGCGGCAGGTCCGACCACTTGATGCGGTTGATCTCGGCCAGCCGCTCCTCGGTCAGGTTGGTGCCGGTGCGGGTGTCGATCATCTCGCCGTTCAGGATGTAGCGGCCCGAGGCGTCGGTGTAGACCACCTGCCCGCCGATATTGGCCTCGAACAGGCCCGGCACCGGGGTCTTGCTCACGCTCTTCACCTCAGCACGGCCGCCCACCATCTTCTGCAGCGACTCCTTGATGCGGTCGGTGCCGGGCTCGCCCGCGGCCATGGCATGCAGCGCGAAGCCCGCCGCGGCCAGCCCGCCGGCGATGGCGGTGATCGCGGCGCTCATGGCGGGGCGGCGGCGCAGGAATGGGAACATGTGGACTCCAGAGTATTCGGTAAAGGGATCGGAACGTTGGTGCGGCCGCGGTCAGCCAAGCGCGCGCGCGATCAGGAAGCGCTTGAGCAAGGACTGGCCGCCGACCGCGCGCATGCCGGTGTTGCGCACCACGCGCGCGACGCCGCCCGGCAACGAGAACAACCGGTGCAGCCCGTCGGTGGCCGCGGTCAGCGCAAGCAAATCGGTGGCGCGGGCGCGCTCGTAGCGGCGCAGCAAGCGCAGGTCGCCCTCGCTGCGGAAAGGTTCTTTGTCGGCCATCACGCGGCCAAGTTCCGCGACATCGCGCAGGCCCAGGTTCATGCCCTGGCCGGCCAGCGGATGCAACACGTGGGCGGCGTCGCCCACCAGCGCCACGTGCGGCTGCACGAACTGGTCGGCACGCTGCAGCACCAGCGGGAAGCCCTGCGCCGGGGTCACGCAGCGCAGCGCGCCGAACTGCGCGCCGACCGCGCCACTGGCGCCCTGCATCACCGTGGCGGCGAGCGCCTCGGGCGACAGCGCCAGCAGCTCGCGCGCGTGGGCGTCTTCGGCGGCCCAGACCATCGACACATGGTTGTCCGGCAGCGGCAGTATCGCCAGCACTTCTCCGTTGGCGGGTTCCTCGTCGGCCATCAGCTTTTCGGGCGCGCCCAGGAACCACTGCCACGCGGTTTCCTGGTGCGGGCGCTCGCAGGCGAAATTGGCGACCACGCCCAGCTGGCGGTACTTGCGCGTGCTGACGCCGATGTGGCATTGCTGGCGCAGCCAGGAGCGCGCGCCGTCGGCACCGACCACGCAGGCCGTGCGCAGCTTCTCGCCATTGCCCAGGGTCAGCGTGACGCCGTCAGGATCGCGCTCGAACGCGCTCGCCGTGGCGTCGTGCCAGGTCACCTGGTGCTGGAAGCCCAGCGCCGTGTCGAGCGCGCGCTCGACGTGGCTGGATTCGATGATCCACGCCAGCTGCGGTACCGCGGCCGCGTAGGCCGAGAAATGCAGGTCCCCGTCCAGGCTGGGCGAGGTCTCGGCCGCGCTGACATCGCCGAACACGCGCATGTCGCGCACCGGCTGGATCCGCGCCTGTTCCAGCGCCTCCCACACCCGCATGCGCTCCAGCAGCGCCTGCGAGCTGGCCGAGAAGGCGTAGATGCGGCTGTCCCAGTCATCCGGCCCCGCCGCCGTGCGGCCGCTGGCGCGGGGCGGCCTGGGCGCGACCAGCGCCACGTCCATGCCCTGCTGGGCCAGCAGCAGCGCGCAGGACTTGCCGACGATGCCGCCGCCGACGACAGCAACCTGGAAAGCGGAGGAGTTGCGCGCAGACGGGCGCGCGGACGCGTGGGATCGGGTCATGGCTGGATTATAGCCACGTCACTCCTGGCCCCGCCCCACGCCGGCTCAAGCCAGCCGATGGCGAGGCCCCCATCCGCTAGAATACGGGTTTTGCAATTTCCCGCCTTCTACCATGAGCCTCCAATGCGGCATCGTCGGCCTGCCCAACGTCGGCAAGTCCACGCTGTTCAATGCCCTGACCAAGGCCGGCATCGCCGCCGAAAACTACCCGTTCTGCACCATCGAACCCAATGTGGGCGTGGTCGAAGTGCCGGATCCGAGGCTCGCCAAGCTGGCGGAGATCGTCAAGCCGGAGCGCGTGCTGCCGGCCACGGTCGAGTTCGTCGATATCGCCGGCCTGGTGGCGGGCGCCTCCAAGGGTGAAGGCCTGGGCAACCAGTTCCTGGCCAATATCCGCGAATGCGACGCCATCACCCACGTGGTGCGCTGCTTCGAGGACGATAACGTGATCCACGTGGCCGGCAAGGTGGACCCGCTGTCGGACATCGAAGTGATCAACACCGAACTCGCGCTGGCCGACCTGGCCACCGTCGAGAAGGCCCTGGCCCGCTACATCAAGCCGGCCCGCGCCGGCGACAAGGAAGCCCTGCGCCTGGTCGCCGTGCTGGAAAAGGCGCAAGCCGTGCTGGACCAGGCCAAGGCCGTGCGCACCCTGGACCTGGCGCCCGAAGAGTGGGAAGCCATCCGGCCGTTCTGCCTGATCACCGCCAAGCCGACCATGTACGTCGCCAACGTGCGTGAAGACGGCTTCGAGAACAACCCGCACCTGGACGCCGTGCGCGAGCACGCCAAGCTGACCAATTCCCCCGTGGTGTCCGTCTGCGCCGCCATCGAAGCCGAGATCGCCGACCTGGACGACGCCGACAAGGCCGAATTCCTGGCCGACCTGGGCATGGAAGAACCCGGCCTGGACCGTGTGATCCGTGCCGGCTTCAAGCTGCTCGGCCTGCAGACCTACTTCACCGCCGGCGTCAAGGAAGTGCGCGCCTGGACCATCCACGTCGGCGACACCGCCCCCAAGGCAGCCGGCGTGATCCACACCGACTTCGAACGCGGCTTTATCCGCGCGCAGACCATCGCCTATGAAGACTTCATCAGCTTCAAGGGTGAGACCGGCGCGAAGGAAGCCGGCAAGATGCGGGCGGAAGGCAAGGAGTATGTGGTGAAGGATGGGGATGTGATGAACTTCCTGTTCAACGTCTAGACCGCCAGACGTCATGAAAAAGCCACCGCATGCGGTGCCGCATGCGGTGGCTTTTTTCTTTGGGCCGGGAGATTATCACTTTCGCCTCACAACCTCTCCATCCCCTTCCCCCGCAACCCCAGCAGCAGCGC
>NZ_JBYSZI010000109.1:0-12054 GCF_058787075.1 Cupriavidus sp. FW305-46 | reverse complement strand
GGCAGATGCTGGGGGACGGCCAGGCGGGCTGACGGTTTGCTCCCCTCTCCCGCAAGCGGGAGAGGGGAGCCTGCGGTTGGCATGCAACGGACAGCGGCTTACTCAAGGGCCTTTTTTCCTCCCTCCTCCACGGGCGCGCCACCCGGCGCGCCCTCCCAACTGACTACCAGCGCATCTGCGCGTTCTTGCCGCCGGTGCTGACCGTCGCGGTCTTGGTCCGGCCCTGGTAAGTCGCCCGCACGCTGTACGTGCCAGACGGCGCCTTCAGCAGGCAGCGCGGACCGTCGGCGACAAAGCTGGCGACTTCCTTGCCGCCGCGCATCAGCTTGACGTCAACGTCGGACAGGTACTCGCCGCGCGCGCCCTGCGTGAACAGCAGGCTCATGTTGTACTTGCGCGCTTCCGATTGCAGCGCGACCTGCTCGTCTTCGGCGACACCGCCGCAGATATAGGCGACCGAGCCGGCCGTACGCTGCACCATCGCATCACGCGGCGGCGGCGGGGGCGGCGTGGTCAGCGGCGGACGTGGCTGCGCGGGCGCTGCCATCGGCGGTGGCGCCGGTGCGGCCGGCGGCGGGACGGTGGGCGCGGGTGCCGGGGACGCCGTCGGCGGCGGTGCTGCCGTGGCAGGCGCCGCTATGCCCGGTGCGGGCTGTGTGGCAGGGGGCATGGTTTCTGCCGGCGGCGCGGCCGGCATCGTGACACCCGGGGTCGGCGCCATGGTGCTGCCCGGGGCAGCGGGCGCCGGGGCAGCGGGTGCCGGTGTGGCAGGCGCAGGGTTGGCGTCCACCACCGGCGCCTGCGCATGGCTGGCCGCCGGCACCAGGGCCAGCAGCGCGACCACGCCGGCGCTGAGCGCGATCACCAGGCGCTTGACGCGCGAGCGCCGTGCCAGGCGCGCTTCGACAAGTTCCAGCGAACGGGTAGGGGCAAACGGGGGCAGTTGCGGCATCGTGGCCTCCTTGGGCGAGCTTCGGAATCAGATGCCCCGGAGGACCCCGTGGGATCACTCCGGGTGTCTCCTTTCCATCCTAGGGCCCACGGATGGGCAACACTGCCGGGCTTGGTCCTACATCCGCGTCAGCCGACGGCGCATTGTGGCCCACAAGCGGCGTGCGAGGGACTTTGCATGTGCCGCAAGCAAAACCGGCCCTTTTCCGCGTGGAAAAGGGCCGGCGCTCGCTTGTGCTGCTTGCAGCTGGCTACTTCCGGCTCACCAGCCGCTTGGGCACCGACAGCGTCAGCGCCGCGCCCACCACCAGGCAGGCGGCCAGCAGGTACATGCCCGAATCGGTGCTGTGGGTCAGGTCCTTGAGCCAGCCCACCGCATAGGGGCTGAGGAAGCCCGCAAGGTTGCCCAGCGAGTTGATCAGCGCGATGCCCGCGGCCGCGCCAGTGCCGGCCAGGAAGGAAGTCGGCAGGCTCCAGAACAGCGGCAGCGTGGTCAGGATGCCGATGGTGGCCAGCGTCAGCGCCACCATTGCCAGCGTGGTGTCGCTATGCCATTGCACCGACAGCAGCAGGCCCAGCGAACCGGCCAGCGCGGGCAGCGCGATATGCCAGCGGCGCTCGCCGCTGCGGTCTGCGCTGTAGGCCACCAGCACCATGCCGACCACTGCGCAGCCATAGGGAATGGCGGTCAGCAGGCCGATATCGAGCGCGCCCTTGACGCCGGTCTGCTTGATGATGGTCGGCAGCCAGAAGCTGACGCCGTACAGGCCCATCACGAAGCAGAAGTAGATCGCGCTCATCAGCCAGACGCGCGGGCTGGACATCACGGTGCGGATCGGCGGGTCTTCCTTGTGCGCATCCTCGCTGGCGATATTGCGCTCCAGCAGCGCCTTCTCTTCCGGCGACAGCCACTTGGCGTGGGCGATGCGGTCGTCCAGGTAGGCCAGCACCCACAGCCCCACCAGGATCGACGGAATGCCCTCGAGCAGGAACATCCACTGCCAGCCGGACCAGCCGTTGTGGCCGTGGAAGGACTGCATGATCCAGCCCGACAGCGGCCCGCCGATCACGCCTGCCAGCGCGACCGCAGTCATGAAGTAGGTGGTGGTGCGCCCGCGCCGGTTGGCCGGGTACCAGTAGGTCAGGTACAGGATGATGCCGGGGAAGAAGCCGGCCTCGGCAATGCCCAGCAGGAAGCGCAGCACGTAGAACATGGTCGGCGTGGTGACGAACATCATCGCCGCCGAGATCGCGCCCCAGGTGATCATGATGCGCGCGATCCAGATGCGCGCGCCCACCTTGTGCAGGATCACGTTGCTGGGCACTTCGAACAGGAAGTAGCCGATAAAGAAGATGCCGGCGCCCAAGCCATAGATGGTCTCGCTGAACTGGAGGTCGTTGAGCATCTGCAGCTTGGCAAAGCCCACGTTGACGCGGTCCAGGTAGGCCACCACGTAGCACAGCAAGAGGAAGGGCACCAGGCGCCAGCTGACCTTGCGGTAGGTGGCGTCTTCAAAGGCGGCGTCGCTGATGCCGGGGTTTACTGCGGTTGTTGTCATGCTGTCTCCTGAGGATATGGCGCTTCTGTGTGACGCGTTTACAGCTACGACTAAAGGGGAAGGCAGGTGGCCGGCACCGGCTCAGACGCAGCGGCCGCCGTCCACTTCGATGCAGGTGCCGGTGATAAAGGCAGCCTCGTCCGAGGCCAGGTACAGGCAGGCGTTGGCCACGTCCTGCGGGGTCGACATGCGGCCCATCGGGATGGTGGCAAGGAATCTGGCGCGGTTCTCGGGCGTATCGGGCATGCCCATGAATTCTTCGAGCAGGGCGGTGGCGCCGATCACCGGGTTGACGCAGTTGACGCGAATGTTGTCCTTGCCGAGTTCCGCGGCCATGGCCTTGCTGGCGGTGATCACCGCGCCCTTGCTGCCGTTGTACCAGACCAGGCCCGGGCGCGGCCGGATGCCGGCGGTGGAGGCGATATTGACGAACACGCCGCCGCCGCGCTGGCGGAAATGCGGGATAAAGGTACGCGCCGACCAGTAGATGCTCTTGACGTTGACGGCGTAGACGCGGTCGAACTCCTCCTCGGTGACTTCGAGGATGGGCTTGTTGCGATGGGTCGTGCCGGCGTTGTTGACCACGATATGGACGTCGCCGAAGGTGGCCAGCGCGGCTTCGCGCATGGCCTCGGTGCCGGCTTCGCGCGAAACGTCGGCGCGCACCGCGCGGGCCCGGCCGCCGGCGTCGCGGATCGCGGCGGCGACGCGTTCGGCGGCTTCCTCGCGCAGGTCGGCGACCACCACGTTGGCGCCTTCGCGCGCAAAGGTGTGGGCAATGCCTTCGCCGAACCCGGAACCGCCGCCGGTGACGATCGCTACCTTGTTGGCCAGTCTCATGGCTTGTCTCCTGGTGTTGTGGTTATGTTCTGGTGATCCGTGCTGCGGGGTACTCAATGCCTAGTGCGAGAACGGCCCCCGCCCGCGCAGGGCATTGGCAACCATCATCAGTGCCAGCAGGAAGGGCAGTGCCACATACAGGCACCAGTGCACGCGGTCGCCGACGACGTCGCCCCACTTGCGCTTGAAGACCTGCAGCCGCGGCATGCCGGAAGGATTGGTGGCGCGCTTGTTCCGGACATGCCATGCCATCCAGAAAAAGAAGATGGCAAAGGCGACGGACAGGAAATTGATGTTACCCATGTTGGATGGCGATGGTTTTCAGGGTGGTGAATCCGTACAGGGCCTCGAAGCCCTTCTCGCGGCCGTAGCCGGACTGGCCGGTGCCGCCGAATGGCAGTTCAACGCCGCCGCCGGCACCGTAGTTGTTGATAAAGACCTGGCCCGCGCGCAGCTTGTGCGCCAGGCGCAGCTGGCGCCCGCCGTCTCGGGTCCAGACGCCGGCCACGAGCCCGTAGGGCGTGCCGTTGGCCAGTGCGATGGCCTCGGCCTCGGTGTCGAACGGCATCGCCGCCAGCAGCGGGCCGAACACTTCTTCCTGCGCCAGCCGGTGTGCGGGTGGCACGTCGCGGAACAGCATCGGCACCTGGTAGTAGCCGGCCTCGGGCGCCTCGGCCACGATCTGGCCTTGCGCCATCACGGCCACGCCGGCGTGCTGCGCATCCGAGACAAAGTCCCACACGCGCTGCTGCTGCTTGCGGCTGATCAGCGGCCCGCATTCCAGGTCGAGCTCGGACGGGCCCACGCGCAGCGACTCGAACACCGACGCCAGCCGGTCGAGCAGCGCGTCATAGACCGGCCGCTCCACCAGCAGGCGGCTGCCGGCCGAGCAGGTCTGGCCGGCATTCTGCACGATGCCGTTGACCACTACCGGCACCAGCGTATCCAGGTCGGCATCGGCAAAGACGATCTGCGGCGACTTGCCGCCCAGTTCCAGCGTGACCGGCACGTGGTTCTCGGCGGCCAGCTGGGCCACCTGCTTGCCGGTCTGGGGCGAGCCGGTGAACGAGATATGGTTGATGCCCGGGTGGCGCGCCAGCGCGGCGCCGGCTTCATGGCCGTAGCCGGTGATGATATTGAGCGCGCCTTCGGGCAGGCCGGCCTCGGCGGCGATCTCGGCCACGCGCAGCAGCGACAGGCAGGCGTCCTCGGCCGGCTTGACCACGCAGGCGTTGCCGGTGGCCAGCGCCGCGCCCACGCTGCGCCCGAAGATCTGCAGCGGGTAGTTCCACGGGATGATGTGGCCGGTCACGCCATGCGGCTCGCGCACGGTCAGCACGGTGTAGCCGGGGTTGTAGGGGATGGTCTGGCCGTGCAGCTTATCGACCGCGCCGGCGTAGAACTCGAAATAGCGGGCCACGGCGCGGGCATCGGCGCGCGCCTGGCGCAGCGGCTTGCCGGTGTCGCGGGCCTCGAGCGCGGCCAGTTCGTCCTCGTGCGCGATTAGCGCCACGGCGACGCGGTTGAGCAGGCGCACCCGCTCGGCCGGCGCCATCTGGCCCCAGGCGCCTTCGGCGGCCTGGCGCGCCGCATGGACGGCGACGTTGATATCGGTGGCGTTGCCGCGTGCGATCTCGGCGAACGGCTCGCCGTTGGACGGATCGAAGACCTTGATGCGCAGGCCGTTGTCGGGCGCGATCAGGCGGTTGGCGACGAAGTGCTGGGCGTGCATGGGTGGCTCCGGGGCGGCATGGGGGCAGCACGGGGGCTGCGCTATTCAGTGACGGCTGAAGAATGCGCCATTATCGCCGACAGCGGCCAGCGTGCAATGCGCCATGCCTGGCCCGCGTGTCAGCCTGCGGTCAGGCATGAGCCGCTATAATGCCCGCCATCCAACAACACACCGCAGGCATCTGGAGAACCGCATGAGCTTCAATCTCGTGTCCCCGGGCAAGGACATCCCCAACGATTTCAACGTCATCATCGAGATCTCGGCCCAGAGCGATCCGGTGAAGTACGAGGCAGACAAGGAAACCGGCCTGCTGTTCGTCGACCGCTTTATCGGCACTGGCATGCGCTATCCGGCCAACTATGGCTACATCCCGCAGACGCTGTCGGGCGACGGCGACCCGGTGGACGTGCTGGTGTTGTCGCCGTTCCCGATCCTCGCCGGTGCCGTGGTGCGCTGCCGTGCACTCGGCATGCTGAAGATGACCGATGAGGCAGGCGTGGATGCCAAGCTGGTGGCTGTTCCGGTGGACAAGCTGTCGCCGGCCACGGCCTACATGAAGGGCCTGTCGGACGTGCCGCAGAACCAGCTGGACCAGATCAAGCACTTCTTTGAGCACTACAAGGCACTGGAAGCCGGCAAGTGGGTCAAGGTCGAAGGCTGGGCTGGCATCGAGGAAGCCCACAAGGAAATCACCGACGGCGTGGCCAACTACAAGAAGTAAGCTGAACCGCCGCTGAAGAAGCCCCGCTCCGGCGGGGTTTTTTGTTGCCGCGCGCTTGATGCACGGCAGCATCCGGGCAAGCGCCTTGCGCTACGCTATGCGGGTGCTGACAAGAGGAGTCCTCATGAATCCCATCACCGAAATCCAGGCATTGCCGCAGGCCTTGTCGCCGCTGCGTCGCTATGACCGGCTGGCGGTGTGCTTCCACTGGGCGGTATTCCTGCTGGTGGCGCTGGCCTATGCCGCGATCGAACTGAAGGGCAGTTTTGCCAAGGGCACGCCGCCGCGCGCGCTGGCCATGACAGTCCATGAATGGGCGGGGGCGCTGGTGCTGCTGCTGGCGGTGCCGCGCCTGCTGTGGCGCCTGGTGCGCGGCGCGCCCGCGCCGGAGCCGGGCGCGCGCTGGATGCAGTTGGCCGGCGAGGCCATGCACTGGGTGCTTTACCTGTATATCCTGGCCCAGCCGCTGCTGGGGCTGCTGGCGATGAACGCTGGCGGCCACCTGCTGGCGTTGCCTTCGCTGGGGCTGGAAGTGCCGGCGCTGGTGGCGGCCGACCCGGCACTGAAGGACACAGTCAAGGAGGTCCACGAGACCCTGGGCACCGCCTTCTACCTGGTGATCGGCCTGCACGCGATGGCGTCGCTGTTCCACCACTACATGCTGGGCGACAACACGCTGCGGCGGATGTGGCGCTGAGCGCCGGCTTGCGTGTTCAGGCGCGGGCGAACGGGTTGCGTTCGCCCAGTTCGTCCAGGTAGGCGTCGATGCCCTGGCGCTCGCGCTCAAGGAAGCGCTCGACGGCATCGGCAAAGGCGGGATGCGCCAGCCAGTGGGCCGAGCGCGTGGCCACCGGCAGGAAGCCGCGCGCCATCTTGTGCTCGCCCTGAGCGCCGCCTTCGAAGGTGCGTATGCCTTGCTCGATGCAGAATTCCAGCGGCTGGTAGTACGCGGTTTCGAAGTGCAGGCAGGCGTAGTGCTCCAGCGCGCCCCAGTAGCGCCCGTAGAGCGTGCTGACTTCCGGCGTATCGTCATAGACCAGCAGCGAACTGGCGATGGGCTGGCCGTCGCGCTCGGCGATCACCAGCAGCAGGTGCTGCGGCATGGCGGCGCTGATGCGCCGGAAGAAATCCAGGTTCAGGTAGGGCGTGGAATGGTGCTCGCGGTAAGTCTGGCGATAGCACCGGTTGAAGAACTTCCACGCGTCATCGTCGATCTGCGCGCCACGCAGGCGCCGGAAGGTGATGCCGGCCTGCGCAACCTGGCGGCGCTCGGCGCGGATGTTCTTGCGCTTTTTCTGCGACAGCGTGGCGAGGAAGTCGTCGAAGCTGCCGTAGCCGCCGTTGGTCCAGTGGAACTGCACGCCATGCCGCATCAGCATGCCGGCCTGCTGCATCAGCGCGGCTTCGGTCTCGTCGGGAAACAGGATGTGCAGCGACGACATCTGGCTTTCGGCGGCCAGCGCCAGCGCCATCCGCAGCAGCAGGCGGCGCGCATGGGCGTCTTCGGCCAGCAGCCGCGCGCCGCGCACCGGCGTGAAGGGAATTGCCGCCAGCCATTTGGGGTAGTACTCGAGCCCGTTGCGGGCATAGGCGTCGGCCCAGGCCCAGTCGAAGACATATTCGCCATAGGAATGCGCCTTGGCGTAGAGCGGCATGGCCGCGGCCAGCCGTTCCGGGTGGCCGTTCTTGGCCGGCGCCCACAACGTCAGGTAGCGCGGGTTCCACCCGGTCTCGGCGCAGGCGCTGCCGCTGGTGTGCAGGGCGTGCAGGAAGGCATGCTTCAGGAACGGCGTGGCGTCGGCGTGGTGCGCCACCAGGGCGTCCCAGGCGGCGGCATCGATCTCGCCCAGGTCGGAAATGATTTCGGTACGGTACTCCTGCGCAGGGTCGCCTGCCGACTTGCGCTTGTGCTGTGCCGGCTGGCGCTGGTCCTTGCCCTCGCCGGGCACGCATGATTCAGACTGCATTGCACCAGTTCCCGTCTGTGGATCGATCGAGTCTACCGGAAACGATGCGCCGTTGCTGCGCCGCACGGCAGGCGCGGGGCGGGCGTCGTAAAATGGAGCATCCTCGTCACCAGTGCTTGCCGAGGCATCCCGGGATGCCTCAGGCGGCGGCATGGTCCGCATGGTTCGATAACCAAGGCCCGATATGAAGAACCCGTTTTTCAACCTGTATTCCCACGGCTTTGCGCGTGTCGCGGTGGGCGTGCCCGTCTGCCGGGTGGCCGACCCGGCCTTCAACGCCGCCAAGACCATTGCCCTGGCGGCGCAGGCGGCGCAGCAGGGCGCCGTGCTGGTGGCGTTCCCGGAGCTGGGCATCTCCGCCTACACCTGCGACGACCTGTTCCACCAGCGCGCGCTGCTGGACGCCTGCGAGGCGGCGCTGGCCACCATCGTCGAGGCCTCGCGCAAGCTGCCGGCGGCGCTGATCGTCGGCATGCCGCTGCGGGTCGAGCACCAGTTGTTCAACTGCGCCGTGGTGGTGGCGCGTGGGCATGTCCAGGGCGTGGTGCCCAAGTCCTACCTGCCGAACTACTGGGAGTTCTACGAGGCGCGCCAGTTCAGCGCCGCCGACAACGCCGCGGTCGAGACGATCCGGCTGCTGGGCCAGGACGTGCCGTTCGGCGCCGGGCTGCTGTTCGATGTCGAAGACATCCCCGACTTCCGCTTCCACGCAGAAATCTGCGAAGACGTCTGGGTGCCGATCCCGCCGTCGTCGTTCGCGGCGCTGGCCGGGGCCACGGTGCTGGTCAACCTGTCGGCCTCGAATATCGTGGTCGGCAAGGCCGGCTACCGGCACCAGCTGGTCTCGCAGCAGTCGGCGCGATGCCTGGCGGCCTACCTGTACACCTCGGCCGGCAAGGGCGAGTCCTCCACCGACCTGGCCTGGGACGGCCAGGCGCTGATCTGCGAGAACGGCGAGCTGCTGGCCGAATCCGAGCGCTTTGCCGATACCTCGCACCTGCTCTGCGCCGATATCGACGTCGAACGGCTGTCGCGCGAGCGCATGCACCAGGTCACCTTCGGCCACTCGGTGCGCCGGCACAAGGCAGAAGTGGACAAGTTCCGCGTGGTGCGCTTCCCGCTCGATTTGACGCTGGAGAAGTCGCTGCCGCTGGCGCGCAGCGTGGCGCGCTTCCCGTACGTGCCGGCCGATCCGCGCCAGCGCGACGAACGCTGCATGGAGGTCTACAACATCCAGGTGCAGGCGCTGGTGCAGCGCCTGTCGGCCAGCAAGATCAGCAAGGTGGTGATCGGCGTGTCCGGCGGGCTGGATTCCACCCATGCGCTGCTGGTCTGCGCCAAGGCGATGGACCGCCTGGGCCTGCCGCGCGCCAATATCCTGGCCTACACCATGCCGGGTTTTGCCACCAGCGACCGCACCCTGCTGCAGGCGCGCCAGCTGATGCAGGTGGTGGGCTGCACCGCGACCGAGATCGATATCCGCCCGTCGTGCCTGGCCATGCTGAAGGACCTGGGCCACCCGTACGCCGCCGGCGAGAAGGTCTACGACGTGACCTTCGAGAACGTGCAAGCCGGCGAGCGCACCAACCACCTGTTCCGTCTGGCCAATTTCCACCACGCCATCGTGATCGGCACCGGCGACCTGAGCGAACTGGCGCTGGGCTGGTGCACCTATGGCGTGGGCGACCATATGTCGCACTACAACGTCAACGCCAGCGTGCCCAAGACGCTGATCTCGCACCTGGTGCGCTGGGTGGCCGAGAGCGGGCAGGTGGGCGAGGGCGGTTCCGACGTGCTGCTGGACGTGCTCGACACCGACATCAGCCCCGAGCTGGTCCCGGGCGACAGCAACCACGGCCCCGAGCAGAAGACCGAGAGCACCATCGGCCCGTATGAGCTGCAGGACTTCAACCTCTACCACACGCTGCGCTTCGGCTTCACGCCGTCCAAGATCGCCTTCCTGGCGCTGCATGCCTGGGGTGACCGCGAGCGCGGCGTCTGGCCCAATGGCCCGCATGTGGTGCGCAACCAGTACGGGCTGCCGGAGATCAAGCGCAACCTGGCGATCTTCCTGGACCGCTTCTTCCGCACCAGCCAGTTCAAGCGCTCATGCATCCCGAACGCGCCCAAGGTGGGCTCGGGCGGATCGCTGTCGCCGCGCGGTGACTGGCGCGCGCCGAGCGATTCAGAGTCGGTGGTGTGGCTGGCGGACCTGGAGAAGGTGCCGGATTGAGCGCAGCGCCGGTAGCCCCGCCTCTTGGGTGGCGGCTTGTGCACAGCTTCTCCAGTGGCTGTCCACAGGTTTATCCACAGGGCCGGGGCGTGCCCGGATGCGCGCTAGCCAACGCTGCGGCCGCGCCGGCTGTGGGGCAGGCGGAATTGCAAGCGGCCAAGGGCTGGTAAAATGCCACCCGGAGAGCGCCGCGACCGCGGCGATGCGCCGCCAGGCGCGTGAACAAACGATAAACAGGGGCCAGTCATGAAGCAGATTACCGCCATCATCAAACCGTTCAAGCTCGACGAGGTGCGTGAAGCCCTGGCCGACGTCGGCGTGACCGGGCTGACGGTGACCGAAGTGAAGGGATTTGGCCGCCAGAAAGGGCATACCGAGCTCTACCGTGGCGCGGAGTACGTAGTCGACTTCCTGCCCAAGATCAAGATCGAAGTGGTGGTGGCCGAGAATCAGCTGGACACCGTGCTGGACGCCATCGTCAAGGCCGCCCACACCGGCAAGATCGGCGACGGCAAGATCTTCGTCACCGAGATCGAGCGCGTGATCCGCATCCGCACCGGCGAGCAGGACGAAGCCGCGGTCTGAGCCTCGGGCCAGGATAGCGAAACGCCGCCTTGCAGGGCGGCGTTTTCATTGGTGCGTGCGGTTCAGCTGGGCAGCTTCCACCCGTAGCGCACCGACACCAGCCGCATGGCGATGATCGCCACCGCCCCGGTCAGCAGCGCCGCTTCCTGCTGCACCGCCAGCCAGGTCATGCCGACATAGATCCAGCAGCCGACAAAGGAGCAGGTGGCGTAGGGCGAGCGGTCGCGCAGGATCATCGGCACCTCATTGCACAGCACGTCGCGCACCACGCCGCCGAACACGGCCGAGATGATGCCCATCATCACCGCCACGGTGGGCGTCATCTGCGCCACCAGCGCCAGCGAAGCGCCGGTCACCGAGAACAGCCCCAGCCCGATCGCGTCGGCCACGATCATGGCCCGGTCCGAGGCCACGCGGCTGACCACGCGCAGCACGAACGAGGCGCCGAACGACATCACGAAGATCAGCAGCACGTAGCCTTCGTGGTCGACCCAGTAGAACGGGCGCCGGTCCAGCAGCACGTCGCGCACGGTGCCGCCGCCAAAGGCGGTGGCAAAGGCCACCACGAAGGTGCCGACCACGTCCAGGCGCTGCTTGCGTGCGTCGACCACGCCCGAGACCGCGAAGGCGAGCACGCCGATCACCTCCATGATGTGGAGGATCAGGGGCAGCCGCCCCATCAGCAATTCAAGCGGAACGTGCATCCGTGGCGATGCGTCAGGTGCGCGGCTGGCGCAGCAGCACCATCAGCGCGCCGGCGCCGCCTTCGGCCTCGCGCGCCTGCACGAAGGCGAGCACTTCCTCCTTCTGCACCAGCCAGCTGCGCACCTTGCCCTTGAGCACCGGCAGCTTGTCGGGCGAGCCCAGGCCCTTGCCGTGGATCACGCGCACGCAGCGCACGCCGTTGCGCACCGAGCGGCGCAGGAACTCGGCCAGCGCCTCGCGCGCCTCGTCGCTGCGCAGGCCGTGCAGGTCGACCTTGTCCTGCGGCACCCATTCGCCGCGGCGCAGCTTGCGGATCACGTCCATGCCGATGCCGGGCCGTCGGAACGACAGGGTCTCGTCGGTTTCCAGCAGGCTTTCCACGTCGAAATCATCGGACAGCGAGGCCGCCAGCACGGCTTCGTCGTTGCGGCGCGACTGCACCGGCACCGGGGCGGGCTTGCTGGCGGGCACGGGGGCGCGGTTGCGGTCGCGCAGCTGGCTGACCTGGCCCACGCTGGTGCGGAAGACGTCGGCCTCTTCACGGGCGCGCCGGGCGGCCTGCTCGGCGGCCACGCGCTCGGCTTCGCGGCGCTCGGTATCGGCCTTGAGGGTGTCGCGCAGCCTGGCAAGGTCGTTCAGGCCGAAACGTTGGGGCGGTCGGTCGGGTTTGCGGGCGCCGTGCGTCATTGAAAAATCTCCGGGGGCTCGGCGCAGATTATATCGACTGGCGGGGCGGCAGGAGATGCCGCAGGGGGACGCGC
>NZ_JBYSZI010000108.1:0-12265 GCF_058787075.1 Cupriavidus sp. FW305-46 | reverse complement strand
GTTTTGGTGGCGGGGGCGGCGGCGGCTTCGACGGCGGCGGCGCCTCGGGCAACTGGTGACAGCACAAGGAACGAAGACAATGCCGAATCTCCGACGTGCCCTGCACCATATCGCCACCACGGCCAGCGCAGCCCGCAAGCACTTTCCGGCCGAAGCCCAGCAGCAGCTGCATGCAGCCGTGCATGCCGGCGAAGCCAGCCACCGCGGCGAGATCCGCGTGGTGATCGAAGCCAGCCTGCCGGTGGGCGATGCCTGGGCCGGCGTCACGCCGCGCGAGCGCGCCCGCTTCCTGTTTGGCGCGCTCGAGGTCTGGAACACCGCGGACCATACCGGCGTGCTGCTCTATATCAACCTGGCCGACCATGCGGTCGAGCTGCTGGCCGACCGCGGCATCGACGCCTGCGTGGGGCCCGCCACCTGGCGTGAGCTGTGCGACGAACTGGTGCTGGGGCTCAGGCAGGACCTGTCGGTAGGGCCGGTGCTGGCCACGGTGGCGAGCATCCATGCACTGCTGGCCACGCACTTCCCTTCCGACGGCGGGCACAACCCGAACGAGCTGGACGACCGTCCGGTTTTTCTCTAGGGGCTGTTCACATCGCCAGGTTTGGCCCAATCGCAATGGCGAACGATGTGACGGCCAGATAGCGATCCGCAAGCTCGTTGTCGATTTCCATCTGGCCTTCCCCTTGGCCTGCGCCATCGACCAGGCAATGAGCGGTTTTCATTGGCGAAACATACTTTTGCCCGATATGACGTCTGGCGTTCACAGGCTACGCTTGGCCAACAGCTGCACGACAGCCAGTGAGGCGGAGCGCCAAGACTCCACCAAAACAAGGGGAAGCCATGCCAGAATGCCCAGCGGACAAGGCCCAAGGGGGCCTTGCGCCCAGAACAGAACTTCGAGAATTCCTCTTGGAGGCTAGTCTCAGAAGTACCACCGCCATCATGTTTGCAGCGTTCGCGTACGCGGCAATCCGGCACTGGCTCGCGGACCCGACGCGAATCACCTTGCTGCTGCTCGTGTTGGCAAACTGCCTGACCCTTGGCCTGTCCCTGTTTGTCCGGATTCCGAAGCGACGAGACTGGAATCCGGTCACCGTCATCTGCTCGCTAGGCGCCACATACTATTTCCTCGCAATTCAGCTGGCGCCAGGGCAGCACCTGGTACCGGAATTACTTGGCGCTGGCCTCCAGGCCATAGGAATCACCTGGCAAATCTACGCAAAGATCTCGCTCCGGTTCTCGTTCGGAATACTGCCTGCCAATCGCGGAATCGTGTCGAGCGGGGCTTATCGATTCGTGCGACATCCGATCTACCTTGGCTACCTCATCGCCGACGTCGGCTTCTTGCTCACAAACTTCGGGCTGCAGAACTTGCTTGTCTATGCCGGGCTGTACGCGCTGCAGGCTGTACGGATAAATCGCGAGGAAAAGCTACTGTCCGACGACCCCGAATACTGTCGGTATCGCGAAAAAGTACGATTCCGCGCGTTGCCAGGCGTTTACTGAGCGTGCCGAACCCTTCCATGGGATTGGGATAAGCCGCCAACCGGGGGACGATCACGCGAAGGGGATTAAGGTCGGGAGCGGGGGCGGCGCGCACCCATCAGGTACCACACGGCCGCAAATATTTGCAGCGCCACCAGTCCGCCCCACGCCGTCAGGTGTGCAGCCTTAGGATAGTGCCCGGCCGTGGAGGGCCACAGATCCAACACCAGCCCCACACCCATCTGGCAGGCAAAGGTGGACAGGAACACAGTCAGCGTCAGCGCCGTGGTAGCCCTTCCGATCAGCGCATCCGGAAAGCTGCGCGCCAGCACCGCATAGGTCAGGATGCCGCTGGAGCCGAACACGCCATAAGCCACCCACAGCAGCACCGGCGGCAGCGGGACCTGCGCCATCAGCAGCAGCTGGACCACGATAAAGGCGGTCATGCCAGTGCCGGCAAAGGCATACAGGCTTACGCCGACACGCTCCAGGTGACGCGCAGCCCAGCCCGCGCCGACGCAGCCTGCCATCATCGCGAAGCCGATCACCGAGACCAGTTGTGCGCTGCTGGCCGGATCGAAGCCGGGCACGTCGCGCAGGAACGCACCCACCCATAGCGTCTGCACCGCCATGAACACGCCCTGGTTGAGCAGTGTCAGCGGCACCACGCGCCAGAAACGTTCGCTGGACAGGATCTGGCGCGTGCCGCGCAGTTGTTCGCGCAGGCTTTCCTTGCCGGCGCGCGGCTTGTCGGGCACGCCGAACCACAGCAGCACCGCCATCGCCAGCGATATGCAGGTCAGCCCCATGCTGACCGTGCGCCAGTCAGTCAGTGACAGCAGCCACGACAGCGGCGCGCCGACCAGCACCGCGCCCAGGCCGCCGATGGCCATCACCACGCCGTTGAGCAAGGGCATGCGTGACAGCGGGAACCACATCGACAGCGCCTGGATGGTGGCGCCCAGGCACACCGACACGCCCACCCCGATCAGCAGCCGGCCGGCGGCCAGCCCGGCCATGCCGGGCGCCAGCGCGAACACCATCGAACCGGCCACCGCCACCAGCAGCATCACGGCCTCGGTGCGGCGCGGGCCGTAGCGGTCCAGCAGGATGCCCGCCGGCAACTGGGCGCAGGCAAAGCCAAGGAAGTAGAAGCTGGTGAGCAGGCCCAGGTCGCCGGCATTGAGCCCGAGCTCGCGCGTCAGGTGCGGCGCAAAGCCCAGGTTGACGCCGCGGAACAGATAGGACACCAGGAAGCCCAGCGAGAATACCGCCAGCACGCGCCAGCGGGCGCCGGCAGCAGCGCCAAGGGCAAATCGCGCTTGCGAGGGCGCGGAAGACAAGTTTGAAGTCGTAGTCGTCATGATGGCCCGAATTGTCGTTCCTCCGGCAAACCAAAGCCAACGAAAGATACCCGCGGCAATTGTGAGTAGAATTTGACGGCCATGGCCAAATCCCCCGCCAAACCCGCCCAACGCCCCGTCCACCTGCCGCCGCTGCAAGCGCTGCGTGCGCTCGAGGCTGCCACGCGCCACCGCAGCTTCTCGCGCGCGGCCGAGGAACTGGCCCTGACGCACAGCGCCATCAGCCACCATATCCGCGCGCTCGAGACCAGCCTGGGCACCAAGCTGTTCCAGCGCACCGGCAGCCAGATGACCCCCACCAGCGTGGGCGCGCGGCTGGCGGAACAGGTGCGCGGCGCGCTCGACAGCATCGAAAGCGCGCTGCGCGAGGCCGGCAACAGCGCCGCGCCGCCGGTAACACGGCTGCAGGTCAGCGTGATGGCCGACCTGGCCAATGCCTGGCTGATCCGGCGCCTGCCCAGCCTGCACGCCCAGGTGCCGTCGCTGGACCTGCACCTGCGGCTGCATGCGGAGATCACGCCGCCCGACCCGTACAGCGTCGATGTCGGCATCTGGCACCAGCGCATCGACCTGCCCGGTTTTGAATGCCACAACCTGATCGAGGACCATGTGATCGCGGTGGCCAGCCCGGCGCTGCTGGCGCGCTACCCCGGCTTCACGCTGGCCGACGTGCCGCGCATGCCGATGCTGCGCTTTGCGCTGCGCCCCTGGCGCGACTGGCTCGAAGCCGCCGGCCTGCCAGGCGACGAGCCCGAACGCGGCCCGATCTTCCAGGATGCCGGCCTGATGCTGCAATCCGCCGTCGCCGGGCTCGGCGTAGCCACTGCGCGCGCCCAGCTGGCGCACGATTACCTGGCCAGCGGCGAACTGGTGCAGATCGGGCCCACCCGCATCCCGTCCAGCCTCCATTACTGGGTCACCTGGCGCGAAGGCAATCCGCGCGAGAAGGCCATCCAGCAGTTCCATGCCTGGCTGGAGGAACAGGTCCGGCAGGAAGCCGGCCACGTCCACCCTGGCGCCGACGGCAACACGCCCGCCAAGCGGTTTCATGCATGAAATTGTTTGAGGCGCAGATGTTGGCAATACGAATCATTTTCGTCTAGACCAGTGAAATCAAGGGCTTGGCGGATGCCGCAAGCCTTCCGATGGCTTGCCGTACGCGCGTGCCGCGCCCTTGCCAGAGCCGTCCGGGTTTCACGAATGCAACCAGTTGGCACACCGTGCCAGCGTCCGTGAAAAATCTACCCGCCCCATCCAAAGAGATGAGATACGGCCGGGCCAGCCCGGCGCCGCATCGTGCAAACGCTTGTCAACGCGTCGATTCCGTCCACCCAACCGCGCCCGCAACCGCGTGCGCGGCGCCAAAAGGCTGAAGACAACCGCGGGACGCCGGGGTGGCTACCGAGGTACAGAGTTCAAAACGTTGTAACGGAAATGAAACTACCTGGCAGCTTCATTCGCGTGCTGCATTCGAGCCCTGACGCCTGTCCGTTTGAAATTTTGCTCTCCCTCCTTCGGATGGGCATTGCCGGTGAAAAGTAGGTTTTCCGGCACCCATTTGCCCGGCACTGTGATCCCTGTGTCTCATCGCCCGCCCACCAAATGCTGCGCCGCAATATAAAAATCCCGCCGGATGTATCAAAAGCGGAACGTTATTGATCGCCAGCAGCGGCTCAAAGCCAGCCGAAAATTTCTTTTTCCTTTTGTTATCAAAGAATTAGCCATATCTGGCACGTTCGTCGCACATATGTCCGCGCGAACAGAAGCCCGGAACAGGGGGATGTCTGAAACCGAAGCGGCAACACACTGGCACGCGTTCGCCGAAGATCAGTTTCAGGACGACCCCGCATCCCAGGGCGGATTCGGACTGGCGCTGTAAGCGTGGGCCACGCGGCAGGAACTGGCCCGCATCGGCTGGCCAGGTTGCAGGGGTCGTCGACAAGATTAGCGGAGGTCGTTCAGGAACACGGGCCGCAAGCGGACGAAAAGCGGCCCGTGGTACCTGGACTATGCGGCATGCCACGGATAAACGGGGCAGCACGCAGACAACAAGCGGACGCATCGGCCGAGCCGGCGCATCCGGACAAGAAACGGGGTGAAGCAACAGCCTGCCATGCAGGCGATGCGAAGCGGCAGCCGCCGCGACCGATACCAGGGAGGTGAGGTCGCGGCGGCGGCGAAAACGGGCCCACCGGCCCGCGCAGCGCAGCGCCGCCGGCAGCAACTTTTAGGGAGAGCGCCAGGCCGCGGCATTGACATGTTGTGGCAGGCGCGAGCCTTAGAGCCAACGAAGCCAGTGACCCGCGACAGCAGGCCGCCGGCTTTGTAAAAACAAAGATCCGGGGAAATTCTATGAGCGCGTACACCAACCGCCCGCTGCTGTACCTGTCGCAGCACCACGACGCCATGCTCTGCAGGATGCTCGCACAGCGTGGCTGGAAGATCAGTTTCGCCTCCAACCTGCAAGATCTCCACGCGCTGCCCCCGGGCAACCAGCCGCTTGCGGCGATGCTCGACCTGCAAGGCGGCTTCAGCGATGCCGACCTGGAATCGTTCGAGCCCTGGCTCTCGCTGCCGCATATCGGCTGGATCGGCATCATCGCCGGCCAAGAGTCCCTGACCGAATCCGCGCGCCGGCTGCTGGGCCTGTACTTCGTCGACTATTACACCGCACCGGTCGAGCACTCCCGCCTGGCGGAATCGCTCGGCCACGCGCTCGGCATGGCGCAACTGCGCCCGGGCGCCCAGCATGCCCGCCCCGGCACCGCACGCCCAGACGGCATGATCGGCAGCTGCCCGGCCATGCAATCGCTCTTCCGCGGTATAGAGAAGGTGTCGCGCTGGGACACGCCCGTGCTGATCTCCGGCGAGTCCGGCACCGGCAAGGAACTGGCCGCTCATGCCATCCACCGCGCCTCGGAGCGGGCCTCGCGCCCCTTCGTCGCGGTCAACTGCGCGGCGATCCCGCCCACGCTGCTGATGTCAGAGCTGTTCGGCTATGAGCGCGGCGCCTTCACCGGCGCGACCAAGCGCAAGCCCGGCCGCATCGAGATGGCACAGGGCGGCACCCTGTTCCTGGATGAAATCGGCGACATGCCGATCGAAAGCCAGACCAGCCTGCTGCGCTTCCTGGAAACCGGCCGCATCGAGCGGCTGGGCGGCACCGAATCGGTGGAGGTCGATGTGCGCATCATCTCGGCCACCCACGTCGACCTGGAAGCCGCGATCGCCGCCGAACGCTTCCGCGGCGACCTCTACCACCGGCTGTGCGTGCTGCGCGTGCGCCAGCCACCGCTGCGCGAACGCGGCAGCGACATCCTGCTGATCGCCGAACACGTGCTGGACAACGTGCGCAAGCAGTCGCCGGCACGCATCCGCGGCTTCTCGCCGATGGCGCTGCGCGCGATCCAGCAGCACAACTGGCCCGGCAACGTGCGCGAGCTGATCAACCGCATCCGCCACGCCGCCGCCATGTGCGAAGACGGCGTGATCCAGCCCGACGACCTGGAGCTGGCCACCCCAGCCGACGACCGCCCGCTCACGCTCGCGGCCATCCGCGAAGCGGCCGAGCAGACCGCGATCGTCGAGGCGCTGCAGCGGCATCATGAACGGCTGATCGACGTGGCGGCAGAGCTGGGGATTTCGCGGGTGACGCTATTCAGGCTGATGCGGGATTACAAGCTGCAGGTGAAGAAGGGGGATCTGGGGTTGATCTGCGTGCAGGGCTAGCCGATCCATCACGGAGGAACCGACCGATGTCACCTGATGCCTACCTTGAAATGGCCGAAACCGAAGCCTGCCACTGGTGGTTCCGGGGGCGGCGCGAAATCGTCGGCACGATCCTGTCCGGCCTGGCGTTGCCGCGCGACGCGTCGATCCTGGAGATCGGCGCGGGCACCGGCGGAAACCTTGAGATGCTGTCACGGTTCGGCAACGTCAGCGCCGTGGAAATGGATGGCACCGCCCTGCGGATGGCGCGGGAGAAGACCCTGGGGGCCTACGACATCCGCAGTGGCCGGTGCCCCGACGACATGCCGTTCCCGGAACACAGCTTCGACCTGGTCTGCCTGCTCGATTGCCTGGAACACATCGCCGACGATGCCGGGGCACTGGACTGCACCGCAAGGATGCTGAAAGCCGGCGGCGCTGCACTCATTACCGTGCCCGCCTACCAGTGGCTATGGAGTTCCCACGACGTCTTCCTGCATCACCAGCGCCGCTATGGCAAGCGGTCGCTGCATGCGCTCGCCAGCCGGTGCGGCATGCGCGTGGAACGGATGTCCTATTTCAACACGCTGCTGTTCCCGCTTGCTGTGGCGGCCCGCATCAGCGACCGGCTGAGCGGCAGCCGGAAGGCAACGGGAGCGGGTCTCCCGCCCCCATCCGTCAACCAGGCATTGCACCGCCTGTTCAGAACGGAACGCCATTGGCTGGCACGCGGATCGCTGCCGTTTGGCATTTCGCTGATGGCTGTAGTGCGCGCATCGTGAACGCCAGCAACACCGCGCCCGAACTTCGCCGGGTCACGCGCTTCCTGGTATCGGGCGCCACCTCGACGGGCGTGCATGTCGCCATCACCGCGACGCTGGTCACCACGCTGGCGACCTCACCGGTCGCGGCGAATTGCGTGGCCTTCGTGTGCGCGACCGCCTGCTCCTACCTTCTCAACACCTTGTGGAGCTTCTCGTCGCGGCTGCGCAACCGGACCCTGGGCCGCTTCGCCGGCGTATCGCTGCTTGGGCTGGGGCTGACCATGGGCATTTCATGGACGGCCCAATATCTGGGAGCCAGCTATTGGGCGGGTTTGGCAGGCGTGGTCCTGACGGTGCCGGTCTTCACCTACCTTGCGCACCGGGCTTGGACGTATCGGGATTAGGCATCGTCCCGCGGCCAGGCCGGCCACGCATCAGCGGCCACTGCTCACATGCCCGCGGTCGATCCGGATCACACGCCTTCCCGAGGCGATGAGCTTGTCCTGGCCGGTTTCCTGGTAACGGCGCCGCACCAGATAGATCGGCCGTCCCTTGGCTTCATCATAGATGCGGCCGACATACTCGCCGACCACGCCCAACCCGATCAGCTGGATGCCTCCCAGGAACAGGAGTACCGAAAGCAGCGACGCATAGCCAGGGACATCAATACCGAGGATCAGGGTACGTGCCACGATGAAGGTGCCGTAGCAGAACGCGCCAAGCGCAATCAGGATTCCGATGTACGTCCAGCTGCGCAGCGGGATGGTGCTGAAGCTGGTAATGCCCTCGAGCGCGAGGTTCCACAGACGCCAGCCCGAGAACTTGGAATGCCCGGCACTGCGCGACTCGCGCTCATAGCGGACGATCGCGGTCTTGTAGCCCACCCACGCGAACAACCCCTTCATGAAGCGGCGTCGTTCCGGCATCTGCTTGAGCGCATTGATCACCACCCGGTCCATCAGGCGGAAATCCCCGACGTTCACGGGCAGCTTCTGGTCGGACATCTTGTTATGGATGCGGTAGTAGGCGCCCGCGGTCACGCGCTTGAGCCAGGAGTCGCATACGCGGCTGCTGCGCTGGGCAAGCACCACCTCTGCCCCTTCCCGCCAGCGCATGACCAGCTCAGGGATCAGTGAGGGCGGGTCCTGCAAATCAGCGTCCATGGGAATCACCGCGTCGCCAAGGGCTTCGTCGAGTCCCGCAGTCAAGGCAGCTTCCTTGCCAAAATTCCGCGTCAGGTCCACGACTCGCACCCGTGCATCCCGGCGCGAATATGCAATGAGCTTGTCCAGCGTGTCGTCCGAGCTGCCGTCGTTCACCAGCACGATCTCGAAGCGGATCGCTTCGATGGATTCGAGCACTGGAATGACGCTGGCGAAGAATTTGCTGATGCTCTCTGACTCGTTGTAGCAAGGTACAACCAGAGACAGCAGCCTGGCACCGTACGGACCCGACATGATCCCCTCCCGAGACGGGGTGGCTTGTGCACACACCGTCGTGATTGCGCATTCATGCGCCTTGTTATTCGCCTGGTGCGAACCGCTCCCCGGTCCGGGCCCTGCGCAGGATTGCCATCAGCATCAGCAGTGTCACCAGCGGCCCGGCAGGTGGCAGATGACCCGCCTGATTCATGCTCAGGGCAAATGGCAGCAGCCATGCCACCACCAGCAGTTCCCGCTCCCCTTTCATCCAGCCGTGCTTCACACCCTCGACTGCCAGGCCTGCGATCGCCAATCCCAACCAGGTTAGTTCGTAGTACCAGAGGTAGGGGCTTACCATCACGGTGGACGTCGCCAGCGCGGCAATACGCAGTGCAGTCGAACTCCGGCCGCGCCAGACTCTGACCAGCACCCAGATCGCAAACACCGCGCCCAGCCCCTGGGCCAGGTACGCGACCATCACCGACGCCCCGGCCCGGCGCATCATGGCGAAGACGGTCGGACAATGGCGCCATCCAATCTCGCCCTGCTCAAGCACGATCTGCCTGAAGAGCGTGCCGCTTTCCAGGAACGCGGGTACGGTTTCCCATCCCCAAAGGGCAATGCTGCAGGCAGCAATCGCAGCTGCGGTTGCCGCAGCGGTAAAGAATGCCTTCCATGCGCGGTCCACCACCAATGCCACGGGGAGCAACGCCGCCAGCTGCGGCTTCACGCTCAGCAAGCCAATCAGCACGCCCGCCAGCACCGGCCGGGTTCTCAACTGGATCAGCGCCCATGCCGCCATGCCGGCCGTCAGTAACGAGTTCTGCCCGATCAAGGCGGCCTCATGGATTCCGGGAAAAGCCAGCACGGGCAGCCACACCACGTGGCGCGGCACACCGGGAAAGGCCAGGATCCTGAGTACCGCGGTGATGTACACAACCGCCGTGCTGCCGATGAAAAGCAGATAGCTCGCTGCAAACGGCAACAAGGACAGCGGTATCACGAACAGCAGGAAGGTCGGCGGGTAGACCCATGGCAGAAAAAACTTCCCCTCGCCCCGGACTGCACCGAACGCCGCTATGACGTGCCGCAGCGTCTCGTAGTCATAGACCTTGGCAGCCTGACCCTTCATGACCAGATACGACGCACTCCAGAAGGCCGAGAAATCCACGCCAGGGCGACCCAGCGAATCCGTGGTGAAGCCCCTCGTTTTGAATGCCCATGCCACGATCAAGGCACCATAGATGATCAGCACGGCAACGCTGTAGGCCCTGAGACGCTCCAGGTCCAGCCAATGCCGCGGCATCACTGACCCCGGCGTTGCTGCCGGGCTATGATCCAGGCTCATCGCTCCCCATCCCCCTGATGTTCTGTGGCAGCGCCGGCCTGATTTCTTCTTGGCAATGCAGCGGCGATGCATCGATGTACTGGCTCCATTCTGGTCAGGCGCCCACCGATGTACAAGCAGTACCAAGGCCCTCGGCGGGGGCGCTGAAATCCGGCTGGTGCGAGCGTATCCAAACTGAATCACGACCCGATTCGACCGCAATCCCGCGTGCCATTCCGGTTCTCCCGGCATTGACCGGGGCGCAGCCAGTCCGCGGCGACAGCGCGCGTTTCCCCGCTGAAACGTTGTCCATCGGGCTGCTTACTCCCTGCGACTCCTCCCGCGCGGAGGACTCAGCGGCGGCATTGCGCATCGGCCTCCACCAAATGCACTGTGTCCCGCGCGCTCCGACTCATACTTTTGGCGCAGGGGATGGCCGCACGTGCGCGCTGCCTCGCAGGCAACCGCGAGCTTCAAAGAATTAAGCACGATTCGTAGTGGAAACGGGAGCACGGGCATGTTGTCTCCAGCTCGGCAAGGCGCGCACCCAGGCTGCGCCCTCTCCCCCGGGAAACAAGGGCACCTTCGTCAATGGCGCGGTTATTGCGACAGTCCGGCAACTGCGCCCCTGCGGCGCCGGGCCAGCCGCGTGCCTTTCCTACCAGATCCGGATGGGTAACCACTACAGCCACCGCGAGACGCCATGAAAATCAACCCGACCTGGGTGGAGACGACCAGCAGGGAAAGCCTGCTCCAGCAGTTCGCCACGAAGCAGTGGTTCTGGGTCGCCCTCTTCGGACTCAGCCTGTTCTCGATCCTCTCATTTATCGGTGGCCGCTTGCTGGTGGATGCCGACACGCTCTGGCACATCGCCACCGGCAAATGGATCCTTGCCAACCATGCAGTGCCGGCGACCGATCCGTTCTCGTTCTCTTTTCACGGCGCAAAATGGGTTCCGCATGAATGGCTGGCGGAAGTCATCCTTGGCGCATCCCATGCCTGGCTCGGCTGGGCCGGGCCGGTGCTGGTCACCGCGCTGGCGACCGCCGTCACGCTGACCGTACTGTTGCGGTTCCTGCTGCGCCATATCGAACCACTACATGCGTTCGCCGGGACACTCCTGGCCTTCCTCACGCTGGCCCAGCATCTGCTCGCCCGCCCCCATGCGCTGGCCTGGCCGCTGATGGTGATCTGGGCCGCCCACCTTGTGCTGGCGCGCGAGCAAGGCAAGCGACCCAGCCTGTGGCTGCCGGTCGTCATGTTGGCCTGGGCCAACATGCATGGCAGCTTCCTTCTCGGTATCGGGCTGGCCGGCGCGCTGGCCGTGGAGGCCATCCTGACTGAAGGACACCCATGCCGGAGCGCGCAGGCATGGGCACCGTTCCTGGCACTGACCGTCATGGCGGGCCTGTTGACGCCAAACGGCGTGGACGGCCTGCTCTTCCCCTTCCACGTATCCGGCATGAGTTATTCGCTCAGCATCATCAGCGAATGGAAGGCACCGGATTTCCGCTTGATCCAGCCAATCGAGCTGTGGCTTGCCTTTGTGCTGTTCGGTGCGCTCTACTTCGGGTTCCGTTTGCCTGCGACCCGGATCCTGATGTGCTTCGGGCTGATTCATCTTGCCCTGACCTTCGCGCGCTATGCCGAGCTGCTGGGACTGCTGGCCCCGCTGTTGCTGATGCCCAGCGTCGGCCCCCAGCTACGCGCAGCCATCCGTCCGGAAATCAAGCCGCGCCTGTCACTACGGAGTATTCGAACCATTACCGCATTGTGTATGGCACTGTTCATGGGCAGCATCGCCTTCCTTGCCAATGGCATCCAGCACAACCAGGGCCGGATACAGCCCCGTGAAGCCGTCAACGCGGCCATGGCGGCAGGTGGCACCGGGCCGGTCTTCAATAGCTACAACTTCGGCGGCTACCTCATATTCTCAGGAATTGCGCCGCTCATCGACGGCCGCGCCGACCTCTACGGCGACGACTTCGTGCGAAGGTATATGGCAGCCTATTCTGGGGATGCCAAGATCCTGCAGGCCCTGATCCAGGAATACAAGATCCGGTGGGCCGTTCTGGAACCCTCAAGTCCTGCATCAAAGCTGATCCATGGCTTGCCGGGCTGGCGAAAAGTGCACGAGGATAAGAATGCCGTCGCCTATGTCCGCGAACAATAGGGCCGTGCCCCCCCCCCCCC
>NZ_JBYSZI010000107.1:0-12321 GCF_058787075.1 Cupriavidus sp. FW305-46 | reverse complement strand
GTGGGCCAGCCGTTTCCAATGCCCCCCTACGCCCTCACCCCCTCAACATCCCCATCGCTTCCGCAATCGCCCTTCTGATCCGTGTGTACGTGCCGCACCGGCAGATCACGCAGCTCATCTGATCGGCGATCTCCGCCTCCTTCGGATTCCGTGTGCGCTTGAGCAGCGCGCTCGCCGCCATCAGTTGCGCGCTCTGGCAGTAGCCGCACTGCACCACCTCGTGTTTCAGCCAGGCCGCCCGCAGGGCGCTGGCCTCGGGGCCGTCGAGTCCTTCGATGGTGACGATCTTCTTCCCTTCCATCTCGCTCGCCTGGTGCTGGCACGACAGCAGCATCTTGCCGTTGACATGCACCGCGCAGGCGCCGCACACCCCCACGCCGCAGCCGAACTTGGTGCCCGTCAGCTTGAGCTCGCAGCGCAGCACCCACAACAGCGGCGTGCAGCCGTCCGAGCGGACGTCGACACTCTTACCGTTGACACTGATCTGATGGTCTGGCATCGCAGGCTCCGGAAGGCGGCAGGGTCTTCATTAGCGGCAGGTCGCGCAGGCGCTCGCCGGTCGCATGGAACAAGGCGTTCGCCACCGCCGGGGCGATCGGCGGCGTGGTGGATTCGCCCACGCCCTGTGGCGGGCGCGTCGAAGGCATCACGTGTACCTGGATGTCCGGGCAGTCTCGCAGGCGCATGGCCGGAAAGGCGGTGTAGTAGTCCTCCTTCACCTTGCCTCGCTCCAGCGTGATCTTCTGCCACAGCGCTGCCGACAGCCCGAACACAATGCCGCCCTCGACCTGCTGCTCGATCAGGGTCGGGTTGACCGGCATGCCGCAATCGATGGCGCAGAACACGCGATCCACGCGGACCTGCCCCATGTTGCCTACCGACACCTCGGCGACCTGCGCCACCACGCTGCCGAACGACTCGTGCAGGGCCACGCCGCGCCCCACCTTCACCACGCCAGGTTGCTTGCGCAAGGGCTGGCCCCAGCCCGACATCTTTCTTGCCTGCTCCAGCACCGCGCGCTGGCGCTCGCCCCTGAGCAGGCTCATGCGGTAGTCGAGCGGGTCCACCCCGACTGCCACCGCCAGTTCATCGACAAAACTCTCCATGAAGAAGGCGTGGTGCGAATGCCCCACCGAGCGCCAGTAGCCCACGGGGATGGCGAGGTCCACGGTCTGGTGGCCGACCCACACGTCCGGCCAGTCATAAGCCTGGTCGAAGGCGCCCTCCGCCGTGGACTTGTCCAGCCGCGACAGGAAGATGTCGGGCAGGCCGAAGTTGCGCTTCGCGACGCCCTCCAGCACTGACTGGCTGGCCGAGATATTGCGCACGGCAATGACCTTGCGTTTTTCGTCGAGCCAGGCCTCGAAGCGCGACACGCTGGCCGGACGGTAGAAGTCATGCCGCATGTCCTCGGGGCGCGACCAGATCGTCTGCACCGGCACGCCCTTGCGCTTGGCGGCAATGGCGGCCGCCTGGCAGATGAAGTCGACTTCGAGCCGGCGCCCGAAGGCACCGCCGATGAACTGCTGGCGCAGCTCGACCTTGTCCGTGTCCAGCCTGAGCGTCTTCGCCACGCAGCGGCGAGCCAGCCCGGGCATCTGCGTGGCAGCCCACACGATGGCGCGGTCCTCCTGGACCAGCACCGTGCAGTTGACCGGCTCCAGCGCGGCGTGAGCGAGATAAGGCGCCGAGTACAAGACCTGGATGGCGGGCTTGCCCTGCTTCATGGCGCGCCCGTTGCCATGCTCGTGCCAGACACGTGGGCCGGAGGCGTCGAGCGCCTTCACCAGCGTATCGCGGATGCCGTCGCTCGACAGCTTCGCCGCCTCACCCTCGTCCCACTTGCACTGGACCTTCTCCACCGCCTGCATCGCGATCCACGCATCGCTGGCGATCACCGCCACGCCGCCGCTGCCGCCATGCAGCGGAGCGAGCGTGACCAGGTCGAGCACGCCGGGCAACTTCTTTACGTCGTCGGGCGGGGATCCCTGCAGCGTGCCGCCCAGCGTCGGACACATCTGCACGCTGGCGTAGACCATCGCGTCCGCCACCACGTCGATACCGAAACTGGCTCTGCCGTGGAGCTTGGCAGGGGCATCAAGGCGCGCCGCGCGGGTGCCGATGAGCCTGTAGCTGGCAGGGTCCTTCAGTTCGACCTTGCGTGGCAAGGGCTCACGCGCGGCTGCGGCGGCCAGTTCGCCGAAGGTGGCACTGCGCCCCGACGGATGCACCACCTTGCCGGCCTGCGCGCGGCACGCTTCGGCCTTGACGTCCCACTGCTTCGCCGCTGCCGCGCACAGCATCATGCGCGCGGCGGCGCCGGCCTCGCGCATCGGATTCCACAGGTCCCTGATGCTGGTGGAGCCGCCGGTGAACATCAAGCCCACCTCGCGCACGCCCTTGCGCGTGAACCATTCGGCGGCGCGCCTGGGCCACCCCTTGTCGTCCGGCCGGAACGGCAGGTTGGCGACCACGCCCTCGATGTTGTTGTACAGGTTATCGATAGGCGACGGCTCGACCCGGATCTGCGACCAGTCGGCCTCCATCTCCTCGGCCAGCAGCATCGCCGCGCCGGTATGCACGCCCTGCCCCATCTCGGCCTTGTTCATGACCACCGTGACGGTGTTGTCGGACGCCACCTTGACCCAGCCGTTCAGCGCAAACTGCCCGTCGCGCGCTGCCAGCGGCTCGCCGCCCGCCAGGCGCTGGCGCGGCGGCAGCCAGGCCCATCCGATCACCAGCGCACCGGCAGCGCCCGCACCGCCGAGCAGGAAGGCTCTGCGCGTCAACATGGCAAGACTGGCGGATCGATCATCATGGAAGGCCCCGTGCCGCCGATGGCATGGCCTATATTAGGTCGGGAAGTGCCGCAGCGCGAATGCGAGCACGTGGCTGGCGCTATCGCGCAACACCCGACATGGCCATGCTGCGCTGATACCCCCAGCAGTCGCAGGTCGAACTGCTCCGTGACGGGTGCCCGCGTTCCGGCAGGTCCTTGAGCTTGAGAACAAGCACCTGATCGACTTCAACGGACCGTGCCGCAGCCCCATCCATCAAGCAATTCCCCATTAGAATCAGCAGCTTATGCTACTGCGGGAAGAGTGCCATCTGCCCAGCCAGCAGCGTCTCGAAATCGTCGTCCAGGAACGGCAGGATCGCATCGGCGATCGGCTGCAACTGCTTGTTGACGTAGTGGCCATAGTCAATCGGCGCCGACCGGGTCTCAAGCGGCTCCGGCCCTGAAACGGTCATCACGTAGCTGATCCAGCCGCCATGCTGATACTGGCGCGGACGTCCCTGGCGCTCGTTATAGGCATCGGCGATACGGGCGGCGCGGACGTGCGGCGGCACGTTGCGCTGGTAATCATCGAGCTTGCGGCGCAGCCGCTTGCGATAGACCAGTTGCTCGTCGAGCTCGCCGGCCAGGGTGCGGCGCACGATGTCGCGCACATAATCCGCGTACGGCTCGCGGTTGAAGATCTTTTCGTAAAGGGTCTGCTGGAAGCGCTGGGCGAGCGGCGACCAGTCCGTACGCACCGTTTCAAGCCCCTTGAACACCATCGCGGCCTTCCCGTCGGGCCGTTCCACCTGGCCGGCATAGCGCTTCTTGCTGCCAAGGTCTGTGCCGCGGATGGTCGGCATCAGGAAGCGCCGGAAGTGCGTTTCCAACTGGAGTTCCAGCGCGCTTTCCAGTCCATGGGTCTGCCAGAGGTGGTCGCGCCACCAGTCGTTGACGTAGGCGACCAGGCTGCGGCCGATCTGCCTGGCATCGGCTTCCGTGCGCGCGCGGCGCAGCCAGACGAATGTGGAATCCGTGTCGCCATAGATCACCTCGTAGCCGCGGGCCTCGATCAGCGCGCGGGTCTGCCGCATGATCTCGTGCCCGCGCATGGTGATCGACGACGCCAGCCGCGCATCGAAGAACCGGCAGCCGCTGGACCCGAGCACGCCGTAGAACGCGTTCATGATGATCTTGAGCGCCTGGGACAGCGGCTTGTTCCGGTCACGCTTGGCGGCCTCGCGGCCTTGCCAGACCTTGGCGACGATCGCCGGCAGGCAGTGCTTGGTCCGGGAAAACCGCGCACCGCGGAAGCCAGGCACCGAATCGGCATCGTCGGGATGCGCCAGGCCCTCGACCAGGCCGATCGGGTCGATCAGGAAGGTGCGGATGATGGACGGGTAGAGGCTCTTGTAGTCCAGCACCAGCACCGATTCGTAGAGCCCCGGCCGCGAGTCCATGACGAAGCCGCCGGGGCTGGCCTCGGGCGCGTTCTCGCCGAGGTTGGGCGCGACATACCCCTGGCGGTGCATCAGCGGCATGTAGAGATGCGTGAAGGCGGCGACCGAGCCGCCGTTCCGGTCGGCCGGCAGGCCCGTGACCGTGGCGCGCTCCAGCAGGAACGGCAACAGCTCCGTCTTTTCGAAGATCCGCGTGACCAGTTCGCAATCGCGCAGGTTATAGCGGGCCAGCGCCGGCTTGTCCTGCTCGAACATGCGGTCGATGGCGTCCATGCGGTCGTACGGGTTGTCGACCGCCTTGCCCTCGCCCAGCAGCGTCTGCGCCACCGATTCCAGGCTGAACGACGGGAAGCTCCACGTGGCGGAACGCAGTGCCTCGATGCCGTCGATGATCAACCGGCCCGGTGCGCTGGCGAAATAGTGCTGCTGGGCGTTGTGCTCGCGCCATTCCATCTCGGCTCCGCCGCGGCCGAGGCGCAGCGGAAGCTGGAACTTGCGCGCATGTTCGTGCAGCACGCGCAGGTCGAACTGGACCAGATTCCAGCCGATGATCGCGTCGGGATCGTGATCGGCCAGCCACTGGTTCAGCTTTTCCAGCAACTCGGGCCGCGTGGCGCAGTACTCGAGCGAGAAATCGACCTCGGCGGGCATTTGCGGCGCGGCACCCAGCATGTAGACCTGGCGCTGGCCGCAGCCTTCGAGCGCAATCGAATAGAGTTCGCCGAACGCGTTGGTCTCGATATCGAGCGAGACCAGGCGCAACTTGGGCCGGTAGCCCTCCGACGGCTTCATCTGGGCATTGCGCAGCGCGCCGCCGGGGTCCGGCTCGCCGTCGAACCAGACCGGGGCGGTGATGAAGCGCTCCATCAGGTAGCGTTCGGGCGGGCGGATATCGGCTTCGTAGACATCCACGCCGGCGTCGCGCAATGAGCGGCCGAGCTGGATCAGTTGCCGATGCTGGCGGCAGTACAGGCCCAGTACGGGCCGGCGCTGGAAATCCTGGAGCTTGAGCGGGCGCAGTTCGACCTCGCGCTCGCGGCGCAGCAGCGCCTCGGCACGCTCGCGCTGCGACTCGGGGATAAACGCGACTGACGGCTGACGGGACAGGTGCAGGTGGCGCGGACCATTATCGGTCGCCAGCCAGAATTCGACTTCGGTGCCGGCCGGCGTATCGCGCCAATGTCGGGTCAGGATGAAACCCTGCTGAAGTGCCACGTTAGGAACATTGGGAAACGGCTACCGGTCGGGATTCTAGTGGATGGGCCGGGTGCGTGAGCCGCGTAAGCCACCCCGAGGCTTCTTCAGCTCACGCAAAGCGGTCGTGCAGGATAGCAGCGGTCAATTCGCGCTTCTTCCAGTACATATGGTGGATGCGCTCCTGCAATTTGCCCAGCACCATGGGGTCGAGGGTGCCATAGGTCAGCAGCACGGCAGGCTGCGAGCCATCGCCTTCCTCATGTTCGAGACTGTCGAACGGGGGAAATCCGTACTTTTCCAGGAAGGCCGCGATTTCCTCGTCCGAGGTGCCAGGTTCGATGTTGCCTAGCAGCAAACGACTCATGATGGTCTCTCCCAGTCGATGAAGGAGCGGCCCTGCCCCAGCCCCCTTTGCGGTTGGCACTGAGACGCCCTACCTTAATTCTAGGATGGGCTTTTGCCCTGCTGTGCCGCCTCGATCGCGGCGATATCAATCTTTTTCATCGTCATCATGGCGTCGAATGCGCGCTTGGCCGCCGCACGGTCGGGGTCGGTGATCGCCGCGCTGAGCGCGCGCGGGGTGATCTGCCATGACAGTCCCCACCGGTCCTTGCACCAGCCGCATTCGCTTTCCTGGCCGCCATTGCCGACGATCGCATTCCACAAGCGGTCGGTTTCGGCCTGGTCGTCCGTCGCAATCTGAAAAGAGAAGGCCTCGCTGTGCTTGAAATGCGGGCCGCCGTTCAGCCCGAGGCAGGGAATGCCGGCGACGGTGAACTCGACCGTCAGGACATCGCCCTGCCTGCCGTCGGGATAGTCGCCCGGCGCGCGGTGGACGGCGCTGACTGCGCTGTCGGGGAATGTCTCGGCATAGAAGTTTGCGGCATCAAGGGCGTCGCGGTCGTACCACAAGCAGATCGTGTTCTTGCTTTGCATGATGTGTCTCCTGGAAAGTCGAGCACCGGGAATCCGCCACCGGGACTCCAATGTCTCATATTCCGGTGGCGGGCGCAGGCCGCGCAAGGGGTGGGCTGAGGAGCCGCGAGCGGCCTCTGTCCAAGGGGCGTCGCCGCTGCCCGGCGCCAGTGCCGACTATGCCAGGCTGGTGCGCTTCGAGACCCAGCGCTGGGGCGAGGTGATCAGCAAGGCGAACATCGCGCTGGACTGATGCCGCAGGACTTCTCGCGTCTCACTGGGCTTCCGCCGCGCGCACGAACGCGTCGCGCGCGGTGATCCGCTTGACGTAGTCCTGGATGCACGGGCTCTCGCTGATGCGCGGCGCACCGAATCGGCCCGCCCAGGCCAGCGAGGCACCGAGATAGATGTCCGCCGCGCTGAAGGTCGCGCCGAGCACGAAGGGGCCGGGAGTCAGGGCTTTCTCGATGGCGTCGATCACATCGTCATAGTCGCCCCAGCCGACCGCCTGCTTCGGCAGCGGCGCCTCCTTGCGCATCATGCGGTCAGTCAGCGCGGGTTCGAAGCAACTGCCGCAGAAGAACAGCCACCGCAGCACCGTGCCGCGCGCGGACGAGCCTGCAGGCGGCATCAACCCGGCCTGCGGAAAGGCATCCGCCAGCCAGGCGATGATCGCGCCGTTCTCGGTCAGGACCGTGCCGTCCTGCAAGACCAGCGTTGGAATCTTCCCCATCGGGTTTATCGCCAGGAACTCCGGCGCGCGGCTCTCGCCCTTGGTGAAATCGATGTGCTGCAGCTTGTACTCGGCCCCGACCTCCTCCAGCATCCAGCGCGCCACCGAGGCGCGGCTTTGGGGGTTGTAGTAGAGCGTCATGGTCATACTGTCCTCCTGCCGCGTTCGGCCGTAATGTTTCGACCGCAGCAGGATAGCATCCGCCGGCTGCCACGAACCGCTTCCGTTGTGAAAGCCCTCACCCGGCCCGCTCGACCGCCCGCGCGAGCCGTGCGACGCCCTCCCCGATCTGCGCCAGATTCGTGCTCGCGAACGACAGCCGGAATGTGGCGCGCTGGCGCTGCTGCACATAGAATCCGGCACCCGGCACGAACAGCACCTTTTCCGCGATCGCGTGCGGCAGCAGTGCGGCAGCATCGTCGATGCCATCCAGCGCGGCCCAGAGGAACATCCCTCCCGCCGGCGATGCGAAGCTGATGCGGTCACCAAAGGCCTGGCGCAGCGCCGCCGCGAGCTGGTCGCGCTTGTCGCGATAGGCCGCGACTTCCCGCGCGACCTGTGCCGGCAGCCGGCCCGCTTCCAGATACTGCGCCGCGGCCAGCTGGATCCATGGCGGCGTGCACAGGTCGGATACCTGCTTGGCAATCACCGCGCGGCGCACGATCCCGGGCGCGGCGACCATCCAGCCGATCCTCAGGCCGGGGGCCAGCGTCTTCGACAGGCTGGCCAGGTGCACGAGCCACGGCCGCGCCTCGGGTACCGACGCGCACAGCGCCAGCAGCGAAGGCGGCGGCGCGCCATCGAAGCTGAGCGCCCCGTAGGGATCGTCCTCGACCAGCACCACGCGGTGCCGCGCCACCAGCGTCAGCAGCTGCAGCCGGCGTGCGGGCGACAGCGTGGCGCCGGTGGGGTTGGCGAAGGTTGGCACCGTATAGATCAGCCGGGGGCGCAACGACGGGTCGGCCAGCATGGCTTCGAGTGCAGCCACGTCCATGCCGTCGTGATCAGACGGCACGCCGCGTACGTCGGCGCCGGCGAGCCGCAAGGCCTGCAGCGTCGCGGCATAGGTCGGCTCCTCGACCAGCACCACGCTGCCGGGCTCGACCAGCGCGCGCACGAGGAAATCGAAGCCCTGCTGCGAGCCGCTGGTCACGAGCAGTTCGTCCTGGGTCACAGGCGCGCCGCGCCCGGCCATCAACGACGCCAGCGCCTGGCGCAGCGCCGGCGCGCCTTCGGTGGCGCCGTACTGCAGGCACTCGGCGGGCCGTTCGCGCAGCACCGCCGCCGAGGCCGCGCCAATGCCTTCGACATCGAACAGCGCGGCGGACGGGTAGCCCCCGGCGAACGAGATCATCCCGGGGTCGGTCAGGTACTTGAACAGTTCCCGGATCGGAGAGCCTGCCGGGTTGCGCAGCGCGGGGACGAAGGGATAAGCGGCGTCGGAAGTCATGAGCGGATGCAGAGCGTGCTGGACATGGGCGTGCTTCAGTCCACCGAAGCACCGGACAGGCGAACGATCTCGCCCCACTTCTGGCGGTCCTTCTTCAACACGTCGGCAAATGCCTCCGGCGAGCTGGGCGCCGGTTCCGCGCCCAGTTCGCGCATTTTCGCCTGCACGCCTGGCTCGTTGAGCACGCGCGTCAGGTCCTGGCTGATCTTCTGCGCCACCGCGGTAGGCACCCCGCGCGGCGCAAGCAGGCCGAACCAAGGGCTGGCATCAAAGCCGGGGACGGGGCCCGCGGCGGCGACCGTCGGCACGTTCGGAAGCGCCGACGAGCGCGCCGGCGTGGTCACGGCCAGCGGCTTGAGCTTGCCCGAGCGGATAAACGGCAGCGATGCCGGCAGGTTGTCGAACATCACGTCGACGCTGCCGCCCATCAGGTCGGCGATGGCCGGGCTGCTGCCCTTGTAGGCGACGTGGCTCATCTCCGTGCTGGTCATGCGCTGGAACAGCTCGCCCGCGAGGTGCGTGGACGTGCCGTTTCCGGCCGACGCCATGTTCACGCGCTTGGGATTGGCTTTCAGGTAAGCGATGAACTCGGGCAGCGTCTGCACGCGCGCGCGTTCCGCAAACGCCGGCGACAGCACCACCACGTTGGGTACGCGCGCCACCATCGCGACCGGCGCAAAGTCGGCGTCGGCATCATAGGGCAGCTTCTTGTACAAGGCCGGGTTGATGCCGAACTCGCCCACCGAGCCCATCAGCAGGGTGTAGCCGTCCGCCGTGGACTTGGCGGCCGTGCCGGTGCCGACGATGCCGCCCGCGCCGGGGCGGTTGTCGACCACCACCGACTGCTTCCATTGCGTGGCCAGTTGCTCGCCGATCAGCCGGGCCACCATGTCGGTGGTGCCGCCCGGCGGGTACGGCACGATGATGCGCACCGGCTTGGCCGGGAACTCGAGCGCGCCGGCGATGCCGGGCATGGTCGCGCCGAATGCAAGGGTGCCGGCGGCGAGCGCGCTGAACAAGTGTTTCATGCAGTCTCCTGTCTACCTGATGGTTGTCGTTATGAGGTTGTCGTGATGACGATGCCGGGAGGAGGCGGCAACGCAAGGAGCGAATGATTTCTCATCAACTCCAAGCTTTCAAGCGAGATTTCCGTATAGGATGATGATCTAAAATCATCAACTCAGCCCTTCCCCGATGCGGCAACGACTTCCCAGCCTGTCCAGCCTGCGCGCCTTCGAGGCCGCCGCGCTGCACCTGAACCTGCGCCGCGCGGCGGCGGACCTGTTTATCACCGAGAGCGCGGTGTCGCGCCAGATTGCGTCGCTGGAAGCGCTGCTGGGCGTGCAGCTGTTCCACCGCGCCAACCAGCGCATCACGCTGACGGCGGCCGGCACGCTCTACAGCGGACAGGTGCGGGAGTTGCTGCGCAAGCTGCAGCGCGACACGCTCGACCTGATGGCGCACGAGGGCTCGGGCGGCACTGTCGAGCTCGCCTGCGTGCCCACGCTGGCGGTCGAGTGGCTGATTCCGCGGCTGCCGGCCTTCTATGCGCGGCATCCGGGGATCGTGGTCAATATCAGCGCGCAGTCAGACATCTTCCTGTTCGACGGCACCCCCTACGACGCGGCGATTCACTTTGGCGAGGCGGTCTATCCCGGCGCGCGTGCCGACCGGATGTTCGACGAAGAATCGGTGGCGGTCTGCCATCCGGACTTCTTCGGCGGCAGGAAGCGGATCAGCCCGCATGACATCGCCCGGTCGCCGCTGCTGCACCTCGCCACACGCATTCTCGGCTGGAAGCAATGGATGGAATCGGCCGGCATCGACGACGTCAACGCCATGCGCGGCGCACGCTTCGACCACCATTCCATGGTCATCGCCGCCGCACGCGCCAGGCTGGGCGTTGGCCTGGTGCCGCGCTTCCTCGTGGGGGAATACCTGGCAAACCGCCAGCTGGTCATGCCCGTCGCCCATTCGCAGCGCTCCACGAGCGCGTATCACCTGGTCTCGCCGGATACCCGGCCGATGAGCGAGGCGATGCAGCGGCTGCGCGAGTGGCTGCTGGGGGCCGCGGGCGAGTTTGCGACAAGGCAGTCCGCGCCTGCGGACGAGGCTGGCAAGTAGCCGACCCACGCCGCAACTCACACCACCATTTCCAGCCCCGGCGTGGGCCGGCGCTCCAGCAATGCGGCCAGCCTGCGCAGCGCAGCCGATAGTTGCGCGCGGTCCTCCACGCCACCGAGCGAGATGCGGATGGCATTCGGCGCGTTTGGCCCCTCCCAGAACGCGTCGGACGGCGTCACGCGCAGGTCCTCCGCCAGCGCGGCCCGGGTGAGCTGCTGCGCCGACCAGTGCTCGGGCAAGCGATGCCATGCGTGGATGGCGCTGGGCGGGAGCTGGCCGATCCCGCTCAGCCATCGGCTTGCCAGCGCGCATCTGGCCAACGCTTCGGTCCTGATGCCGTCGAGCAGCTGCATGGCCGAGCCATCGTGGATCCATTGGGTCGCCAGGGCGGCGGTCATCGGTGCCGCCATCAGCGCGAAGGCCCGCAGCGATGCCAGCAGATCGTCGCCGCGCCTGCCCTCCGGCAGCATGACATACGCGGTCCGCAGCCCCGGACTGAGCGTCTTGGACAGGGTCGAGACATAGTACGTGCGCTCGGGAGCGAAGCTGGACAGCGGCGGCGGCGCTGACGGCGTCAGCAGCCAGTAGGGGTCATCCTCCAGCAAGGTGACATCACAGTGCGCCGCGGCCCTGGCGATAGCCTCCCGGCGTGAGGCCGGCATGGTGTGCGTAGTGGGATTCTGGGCGGTCGGATTGAGGTAGGCCAGCGTTGCCCCGTCGGCACAGGCCGCCTCCAGGGCGTCGGGGAGCATCCCGTCGCCATCGACCGGCGCGATGATCACGCGCCGCCCCAGTTGTGCCGCGGCCGCGCGAACGCCGGGGTAGGCCAGCGGCTCGCTCACGATCGCGTCACCCGGCCGGGTCCGGGCCAGGATCACGGCGGACAAGGCTGCCTGGGCGCCCGGGCACACCACCAGCCGTGCAGTGGCGACCTGGCCGAATATCTGCGCGAGCCAGAGGGTGCCGGCCGACCGGTCGGCAGCACTGCCGCCGCCGAGCTGGTAGGTCATCAGCAGGTGCGGGTCGCTGTGCAGCAGCACCTGCGACAGGCCGCGCCGCAACAGGTCCTGGAAATCCAGCCCCGCCGGTGGCGGCGGCACGTTCATGCTCATGTCGATCACCCGCGCCAGCTCCGCCCGCGGCGCGGCAATGAAAGTGCCGAGGGCCCCGCGGGCATCGATCAGATGCCGCCGCTTGGCCTCGTTGTAGGCACGCGTCACGGTGGTCAGGTCCACGCGGAGGGTCTTGGCCAGGCTGCGCTGCGGCGGTACGCGGTCGCCGGCTACCAGTCGGCCTTCGCCGATCGCCCGCTCGATAAAGTCCACGATCTGCAAGTAGCGCGCGCCGCCACCCGTTGTGATCTCAAGATCCCATTTGGTACTGACTTCGGCGCGGATATCGGTTCCTTGCATGGATTTCATCCGGTAGATTTCTTCGATGTATGGGTTTTGTCTTGCATTAGCATGCCAGACATCACCGAGGGAATCCATACAAACCACGCCCGCGCGGGGCTGAGCCAGCACTTGAATCGGAGCGCGTGGCCGGGAGCCTTCGGTGATCCGTAACCAAGGTGTCCGAAATGCTCAAACCTATTGCCGGGCCGGCAGACAAGAATCGACAAGGCCCGCTCCCCCGCCCATCCCCCGGCCCGCACCGCCGTCTT
>NZ_JBYSZI010000106.1:0-13064 GCF_058787075.1 Cupriavidus sp. FW305-46 | reverse complement strand
GGCCGGCCCCATCCTTAAAGCTAATCTCCGCAAATTCCGCGGAGAATGGTCCCGCCAAACTCCGTAGAGCCCAAAAAGGGGCCATTCGAAACGCTTGTTCAGCGCGGAGCGTCAGTGCGTTGGGAGCCCGTGGGCATGCTTCCTCCCGCCAATCGCCCCCGACGCCGCCGCCCGCAGGATCCGCTGGAACGTCGGGCACTCCATATGGCTTGGCGCCGGACAAACCGCCGCATGCCGCAGTCCGTCGCGCATCGCAGTCAGCTTGCGGATGGTGCGGTCCAGCTCATCCGCCTTGGCCGCCAGCACCTGCCGGTCGATGTTCGGCTGCCCCTGTGGCGAGAACATCTGCGCGATGTCATCCAGCGAGAAACCGGCGGCACGCCCCAGCGCGATCAGCGCCAGCCGATCCAGCACGCCGGCATCGAACATGCGCCGCATCCCGCGCCGGCCGATGGACGCGATCAGCCCCTTTTCCTCGTAGTACCGCAGCGTCGAGGCCGGCACGCCAGCCTGCCGGGCCACTTCCGCAATATCCAGGCTTGTCACCGCTTGACCTCAAGTTGACTTGAACTGGCACAGTGTAGCTTCCATGCCAGGACGGCGTGCAAGGGGATACAACCATGGGTGAGCAACAGCAGACCAGCAGCAACGGCGGCGACCAGGCCGCCCTGTGGAACGGCCCGTCCGGCCATGCCTGGGTCGCGGAGCAGGCGGTGCTCGACGACATGTTCCGGCCGCTGGAAGGCCTGCTTGTCGATACGGTCGGCAAGACTTCCGCGCAGCATGTGCTCGATGTCGGCTGCGGCACCGGCAGCACTACGATCGCGCTGGCGCGTAGGCTCGGCGCGCAGGGCAGATGCACCGGCATCGATATTTCCGAGCCGATGCTCGCCGCTGCACGGGCACGCGCGCAGCACGGCGGCTCGACCGCCAGCTTTATTCGCGCCGACGCGCAGGACTATGCCTTCGCGCCAGCAAGCTTCGACAGCATCGTGTCGCGCCTGGGCGTGATGTTCTTCAGCGATCCGGTGCGGGCCTTTGCCAACCTGCGCCGGGCTGCAACACCGGATGCCACGCTCCACTGCATCGCCTGGCGCAGCGCCGCAGAGAATCCGTTCATGACCACCGCCGAGCGAGCGGCCGCACCGCTGCTGTCCAACCTGCCGCGGCGGCAGCCGGGGGCGCCGGGGCAGTTCGCCTTCGGCGACCGCCAGCACGTGCATGCCATCCTGGAAGAGGGCGGCTGGACCGGGATCGATGTCGAGCCGATCGACTTCGCCTGCACGCTGCCGGAGCCTGCGCTGGTGGACTACCTGTCCCGCCTGGGTCCCGTCGGACTGGCCCTGCGCGAGGCCGATGCAAGCACACGCGCCAGCGTCGTCGCAACCGTTCGCGCAGCATTCGAGCCTTACGTTCATCGCGCAACTGTGCGCTACACCGCTGCCTGCTGGATGATCACCGCCCGCGCTGCGGCTTCATCACTGACCGCCGGCGAGACTGCCCATGCCTGATACATCGGTGGCGCTCATGTTCAATGCAATCGTGATCGGCACCGGCGCAACGCTGGTGATGGACGCCTGGGCCATCCTGCGCAAGCGGCTGCTGGGCGTGCCTGCACTGGACTATGGATTAGTTGGCCGTTGGCTCGCATGGCTGCCGCGAGGACGCCTTTGCCACCATCCCATCGCCGCATCGCCGCCGGTGCGCGGCGAGCGCGGGATCGGCTGGATCGCGCATTACCTGACCGGCATCGTGTTCGCGGCCATCCTGCTGGGACTATGGGGACTCGACTGGGCGCGTCATCCGACGCTGGCGCCCGCGTTGCTCGTCGGCATCGTTAGTGTGGCCGCACCGTTCCTGCTGATGCAGCCGGCGATGGGTGCCGGCATCGCCGCGAGCCGCACGCCGCGGCCAAACGTGGCACGGGTGCATAGCCTGGTGACGCATGCGGTGTTCGGGCTGGGGCTCTATGTGGCAGGTTGGGTCGTGAGTCTGGTAGTGATCTGAAAAGCGGGCACAGCGGCAGGCTGCCGTTGTCAGATCCAAGGTAGAGGAGAAATTTCCGCGGCTCTCCGGATATATGGCCTCAGCCAGGCATCCGAGACCGCGCCCAAAAGTTTGCCGCCCGCTTCTGTGGGCTATCGAACCGTAGATTGCTGGCGCCGCTCCAGAATAGAAGTCCATCGGCGCCCGCTTCAGCGCCGGACGATCCCCACCATCCACGGGCGACAGGATGACAAGGCTTTCGGGCCGTCTGGCCGCGTGCATCGCGTTCGGTCTTCTGCTGGCTGCCAGTGCGCAGGCGTCGGATATCGCCTGCAAGACGACGCTGCGTCCTTCGCGCTGCGACGATCCGCTCGCCGCCGGCACGTCCTGCCTGCATTCAGTGCCACACGCCGGCGACCTGATCTGCGATCACGCCATGCTCCAGCACGAACACGAGCGCATCCATGCAGACCAGCAGCGCCGGCTGCGCGCCGGCGCGATCCAAGGGAGCGACATCGCCGCCTGGCGGGAGCGCCGGGATGCCTGCACGTCGGTGGCATGCCTGGACCGGGTCTTTGCCAGCTGGCGCCGGCATCCAGCCAGGAAACCGCCGCGGGCTGCCGCGCCGCAACCAACGCCGCCGGCGGCGCGGGCGCGGGAGGCGTCGAGGAACAAGCAGGCTGCGGTCAGGGTCGAGGCCTCGCGGCCAGCGGTCGCGCCACCTCCAGCGACGCTAGCGACGCCAGCGACTCAACCGGCAGCGGAGCCGCTCCCCGCTCCACCACCGTCAGAGCCATTGGCAGAAGCGGGGATTCAGGCGCCCCCTGTGGTGATCCAAAGAGCCTCCGGCCCGACGCTCCAGCAAGCCTCCATTCGTCCGATCCCGGCGCCGCAACCACGCGGCTGGGCATCGCTGGGAACGCTGGCGTGGCTGGGCATGTGCGGCGCGGGCATCGCCTGCTGGTCCCGGCGTACGCGAGGCGAGTGGCTGCCGGGGGTCACCCGCCTGCGCGAGCGGACTCGGGATGCGCCGCCCATCGTGCTGTTGGTGAGCGGACTGCTCGCTTTGAACGGGGTGCTGCTGTTGTGCGTCCTGACGGGGAGCCGGCCATTGTCGTGAGCTCACGCCGTCGCGCCGTCCCACGCAGGCGCGGCCGCAGTCTTGCACCAGCAAAGCAGCATGCTCGCTGCCAGGCGCAGGCCGCTGAGTGGATGCATCAGGCAATGCCGCACCTGCCCGCTGCGGCTTTCGCCGTACAGGCACCACATGCAGAAGTGCTCGCAGTTGTTGGTCAGCAGGCGGTAGCAGTCCTCGCCCAACCGTGAGCGGGCGCGGCCGACGGATTCAGCGGCACTGTACCGCGCCATCGGCGTGCCCAACACCGTGATGCCATGGCCGGCAGCAAAGGCGGCCAGGCTCAGTTCTTCCACCGGGCCGCGCTGCTGCCGGTGGCAATAGCCAGCGTAGTGCACCACCATGCCACGCCCGACGTAGATGCCGTGGTGTGCATAGCCATGACGCGGCGTGACCAGGTGTGCGCCGAGGGGCGGCTCTGCATCGGCGGCGAGGCGCGATGCCAGGACGTGCGGGCTGTGGGTGGCCTGCGCCGTTGTCTTCGTCGTTTCACCGAGGGATGCCATCACCGTCTCCGTTGCAGGCCTCTGTCGGGCCATGCCCTATGACTGCATGGGGCGTGCCAGTGACGGGTGAGGTGGGCACCTAGTGGTGTGGGCGTTGCATGAAGGGGGGCGAAGCGAGGGATGCGAGATACGGCCCGATGCCGAGCGGCCGCGCATCGCAGAAACAGGGCTCGGCCGGTTTGATCAAATGATCAAATTCCGAGCACCGCCACGATCCATTGATCAAAGCATCAAGCCGCCGGCAAGGCATCGCTATGGCGGCGACACACCCTGCGCCGGGCGGCTCATTCCGGCAGCGGGTACTTCCTGGCGTTCATCTCCATCTTGGCGCGGATCGCCGCGTCCAGGTCCACGCCCAGCGCCGTCACCAGCTGCGCCAGGTAGATGGTGATATCGGCAAGCTCCTGCTCCACATGCTCGCGCTCGTCGGTGGACATGATGGCGCGCGATTCCGCGTCGGTCTGCCACTGGAAGATCTCGACCAGCTCGGACACCTCCACGCTCAGCGCCATCGCGAGGTTCTTGGGGCTGTGGTACTTGCCCCAGTTACGGGCCTTGCCGAAGTCTTGGGCGGCTTGCTGGAGGTTCTTGATGTCGATCAGGGGCATGATGGTGTGACAAAAGCGGTTCACAGCGCGCCGGCAATGCGCCGGCGCAAGACGCAGATTTAATCACGACCCGGCCGCCCTCGACACCCGGGCCGCCTGAGGCTTACCCTTCGCTTGTGCATCCACCGCCGCAACGGAGGTTCCCCATGCGCCCGACTCCCGGTCTGGCAATTGCCACTCTCGCCGGCACGCTCGCCTACCTGGCCATCGCCATTGCAGGCTGGGGTGGCATCGCCCCCTTTTTCGCGCACCCGGCGCGCGTGGCCCTGACCCTGGTCCTGTTCGCCCTGTCCATCGCCGCACTGTTCTCCGGCGGCAATATCAGCAGCGGCATGCGCGAGGACCGCGGCAACCGCTGGGTGCTGGCAGTGTTTGGCGTGCTGGGGCTGCTGGCGGCGTACCTGCCGCCCTTTACCGACCGCATCGGCTTCTGGACGCTCGATGGCGACACCATGCGCTGGATCGGCGTGGCGCTGTTTGCCGGCGGCGGCGTGCTGCGGCTGTGGCCGGTGTTCGTGCTGGGGCGGCGCTTCAGCGGGCTGGTGGCGATCCAGCCGGGGCACACGCTGGTGACCACCGGCATCTATGGCGTGATCCGGCATCCGAGCTACCTCGGCTTCCTGGTCAGTTCGCTGGGATGGGTACTGGCATTCCGCTCCGGCGTGGGCGTGGTGCTGACGCTGCTGATGGTGCCGGTGCTGCTGGCGCGCATCCGGGCGGAAGAAGCGCTGCTGCGCGACCAGTTTGGCGACGAATACGCGTCGTACTGCGACCGGACCTGGCGCATGCTGCCGGGCATCTACTGAGCGCGGCGCAGCGGCGCCCCGCGCACTTGGCGGATCAAATCGCCAGTCACCAAGGGTTATCCCTAGTCATTCATTCCCATTTTCCGGGACTCTCTGTTTTGATTTCTGGGAATCAGGTCCTATTCTTGGGCCCTATGTTGAATGCCGTCGACAACCCCACCGCCGTGAAGCCCGCGACCTCCGCGCCTGCCGAACCCGCCCAGCCCGCGGGCGGTGCCGATCGCGTGCTGTTCGTGCTGGCGGCGCTGGCGCAACACGGCGCGCCGATCACGGTGCGCGAGCTGGTTGCCAAGACGGGCCTGCCCAAGAGCACGCTCTACCGGCAGCTGATGCTGCTCAAGCGCTGGGGCTTCGTGCTGGAGTCCGACGGCGAATACGCGCCGGGCCCGATCAGCCTGCAACTGGCGCTTGGCTTTGACATGGCCTCGCATCTGGCGCGCGAAGCCCTGCCCGACATGCAGCTGCTGGCGCAGCAGTCCGATGAAAGCGTGGGCCTGGTCGTCGCCGTCAAGGATCACGTGGTGTGCCTGGAGATGGTGGAGAGCCGCCAGTCGCTGCGCTGCTCGTTCGAGAAGGGCCGCGGCGTGCCGCTGCGCGCCGGTGCATCGGCCAAATCGCTGCTGGCCTTCATGCGCGACGAAGCGCGCGAGCGCCTGGTCCGGGCCCAGTGCGAGCCAGGCGAAGCCGAACGGCTGCTGGCCGAGCTGGGCGCCATTCGCGAGACCGGCTACGCCGTCAGCGAGGGCGAGGTGGATCCGGGCGTGTGGGGCGTGAGCGCGCCGCTGTTCTCGCGGCGCAGCAAGGCCGATGCGCTGGGCTCCATCACGCTGATGGTGCCGGCCACGCGGCGGCAAGGGCGCGAGACCGCGCTGATCGACATGACCGTGGCAGCGGCGATGCGGATTTCCGCGCGGCTGCAGTCTTACTGAATACCAAGCAATTCGTTACCGCCGCCGTCGGCAAATCCATGCGACGGCAGATCCCTCGTTCCCGAGAATAGGAGACTTCCATGAACCTTCGTCGCAAATGCCTGATGGCCGGCCTGGCAACCCTGACCGCCCTGACCCTCGGCACCGCCGCGCACGCGCAGGACAATGCCGTGCTGCGCGTGGCCACCGACGCCACCTTCCCGCCGATGGAATTTATCGAGAACGGCAAGCGCACCGGCTTTGACGTGGAGCTGGTTGAGGCCATGGCCAAGACCATGGGCAAGCGGGTCGAATGGACCGACATCGACTTCAAGGGCCTGATCCCGGGGCTGGTCTCGCGCCGCTTCGACATGGCAGTGTCCGGCATCTACATCACCCCCGAGCGCCGCAAGGTGGTGGACTTCACCGAGCCGTACTACGTCGGCGGCCTGGTGGCGCTGGTCAAGAGCGGCAACACCACCGTCCACGCCCCGACCGACCTGAACGGCAAGAAGGTCAGCGTGCAGGTGGGCACCAAGTCGGTCAGCTTCCTGCGTGACACGTATCCGCAGGTGCAGCGCGTGGAAGTCGAGAAGAACCAGGAAATGTTCAACCTGGTCGAGATCGGCCGCGCCGATGCCGCCGTGACCGGCAAGCCGGCCGCGATGCAGTACGTCAAGACCCGCGGCGGCCTGCGCATGGTGGAGCAGCAACTGACCACCGAGGAATACGGCATGGCCGTGCGCAAGGACACGCCCGAGCTGACCCGCGCCCTCAATGCGGCACTCGCCAAGGTGAAGGCCGATGGCACCTACGCCAAGCTGACCCAGAAATGGTTCGGCACGGCCGCCAAGTAAGCCGCGCGGATCATCATCATGGAATTGGATTTTTCTCCTGTCTTTGCCGGCTGGCATGACATCGTCCACGGCGCCGTCATCACCGTGGAGGTGACGGCCTGCGCGCTGGTGCTGGGCTGCGTCATGGGCCTGCTGGTCGGCATCGGCCGGCTGGACCCGAAGCGCCGCTTCATCTTCGGCATCTGCACCGCCTACGTGACCTTCATCCGCGGCACGCCGCTGCTGGTGCAGCTGTTCCTGCTGTTCTTCGGGCTGCCGCAGTTCAACATCCTGCTGCCGGCCTTTGTGTGCGGCGTGATCGGGCTGGGCATCTATTCCGGCGCCTATGTGTCGGAGATCGTCCGCGGCGCGATCCAGTCCGTGGACAAGGGCCAGATGGAAGCCGCGCGCTCGATCGGCATGTCGTCCGGCCAGGCCATGCGCGCGGTGATCCTGCCGCAGGCCATCGTGCGCATGATTCCGCCGCTGGGCAACGAATTCATCGCCCTCATCAAGAACTCGGCGCTGGTGTCGCTGCTGACCATTGCCGACCTGATGCATGAGGGCCAGAAGATCATCAGCGTGTCGTACCGGTCGCTGGAAGTCTATCTGGCGATCGCGCTGGTTTATCTGATCCTGACGAGCGCGGCCGGGCTGATCCTGCGGCGCGCCGAACAACGGCTGCGCATGGGAGGCATGGTGCAATGAGCGATTCCGCAATCATCCGGATCCGGAACCTGGGCAAATCGTTCGGCGGCCATACCGTCTTGCGCGGCATCGACTTCGATGTGGAGCCGTCGCAGGTCGTGGTCGTGATCGGCCCCAGCGGCTCGGGCAAGAGCACCTTCCTGCGCTGCTGCAACGGCCTGGAACAACCCGAGGCCGGCACCATCGACATCGTCGGCAAGCGCCTGGTGACCGACGGCCAGCTGATCGGCGAGCACGAGCTGAACCAGCTGCGCACCGAAGTGGGCATGGTGTTCCAGTCGTTCAACCTGTTCCCGCACCTGTCGGTGCTGCACAACGTCACGGTGGGTCCCCGCATGCTGCGCGGCGCCTCGCGCGAGGAAGCCGAGCGCAAGGCGACGGGCCTGCTTGAGAAGGTTGGCCTTGCGCACAAGGCCCACGCCATGCCCGCCAGCCTGTCCGGCGGCCAGAAGCAGCGCGTGGCCATTGCCCGCGCACTGGCCATGGAGCCGCGCGTAATGCTGTTCGACGAGCCGACCTCCGCGCTGGACCCCGAGCTGGTGGGCGAAGTGCTGCAGGTGATGAAGGTGCTGGCCGCCGAAGGCATGACCATGGTCGTGGTCACCCATGAAATGGGCTTCGCCCGCGAAGTGGCCGATGTGGTGGTGGTCATGGATGGCGGCGGCATCATCGAGGCCGGGCCGCCGTCGGTCATCTTCTCGGCGCCGACGCAGGAACGCACGCGCGGCTTCCTGCAGGCCGTGCTGACGCGGGCGTGACGATGGCTGTGACCCAGAACCTCTGGCAGGGCCGTGTCGACGACGGCGAGCGTGGCGACACCACGCGCCTGTTCCGCATCGTGCATGCGCTGGAAGCAGCGGACGTGACGCCGCTCGACGGCGCGCCGGTGCTGCTCGGTTTCAATTGCGACGCCGGCGTGCTGCGCAACCAGGGCCGTCCCGGCGCCGCGCACGGCCCCGACGCCATCCGCCAGGCGCTGGCCAACGTGCCGGCGCACGGGCTGCCCGCGCTATACGACGCCGGCAATGTCAGCTGTGACGACGGCGACCTGGAATCAGCCCAGCTGGCGCTGGCGGGCGCCGTGCGCGACGTGCTGGCGCGCGGCGGGCTGCCGCTGGTGCTCGGCGGCGGCCATGAAGTGGCCTGGGGCACGTGGCAAGGCCTGCGCGCGCACCTGGATGCGCAGGACGATGGCGGGCGCGTGCTCATCATCAATATCGACGCCCACTTCGACCTGCGCACCAGCCGGCCCGCAAGCTCCGGCACGCCGTTCGACCAGATCGCCAACGCCTGCGCCGAGCGCGGGCAGCCGTTCGACTATGTCTGCCTGGGCGTCAGCCGCCTCAGCAACACACCGGCGCTGTTCAACCGCGCGGACGCGCTGTGCGTCAGCTACGTGGAAGACGTGGACATGCAGGAGCGCCACCTGGAAACGCGCCTCGCGGAACTGGCGTCGTGCATCGACGCCGCGGACCACGTGTACCTGACCATCGACCTCGACGCACTGCCCGCGGCCGTGATGCCGGGCGTGTCGGCACCCGCCGCCTATGGCGTGCCATTGCCGGTGGTGGAGGAAGTGGCCATGCTTGCGCGCCGCAGCGGCAAGCTGCGCGTGGCCGACCTGGCCGAGTACAACCCGCAGTACGACCGCGACCACCAGGGCGCGCGCGTGGCGGCGCGGCTGGCCTGGCGCCTGTTCGGCTGACAGGCAGGTCACGCCCCCCAAGCCGCGCGGCGGTTGGCACCAGCCGCGCCCGGCTATAGTATTGCCCTTCGCTACATTTAGCGATTCCGATCAGAATTGATAAAGCGAGGCGAGGGCAGTCCTGCGCCGGCGTGGCCGTCTTGCCGCGCCCCAGGCCGCCCATCGCCGGTTACGGGCGGAAGGGTCTGCGTGATCGAACAAATCGTTATCGTCGGCTTTGGCTGCATCGGCCAGGCCGTGCTGCCGCTGCTGGAACGAACCTGGCCGCGGGCAGCGATTACCGTGGTGGACCGCGTGCTCGACGCCGCGCGCCAGCAACTGGCCGCCCGCCACGGGCTGGATGCCATCGAAGCCACCATCACGGCCGGCAACTTTGAAGCGATGCTGGGCCCGCTGCTGCGGCCTGGCACTTTCCTGCTGAACCTGGCGCCGTCCGTCTGCAGCCGCGACCTGATCGCGCTGGCGCAGGCGCACGGCACGTTCTATGTCGATGCCGGCATCGAACCGTGGGACTATGAGGCCGACCCGCAGGCCTCGCACCTGAGCAACTACGCGCTGCGCCACGAGATGCTGGCCTTCGCCCGCGGCCGTGAGACGCAGCCGACCGCGCTGGTGGCGCACGGCGCCAACCCTGGGCTGGTCTCGGTGCTGGTCAAGGCCGCGCTGATGGAACTGGCCGGCAATATCGGCTTGAATCAGCCCGAGCCCCACGACCGCGCCGGCTGGGCTGCCCTAGCGCGGGCACTGGACGTGCGCGTGATCCAGGTCGCCGAGTACGACAGCCAGCAAGCCCCCGGCTATCCGCGCGACGGCGAGTTCGCCAACACCTGGTCGGCCGAAGGCTTTATCACCGAATGCCTGCAGGACGCCGAACTCGGCTGGGGCAGCCATGAGCCCGCGCTGCCGCCCGATGGCTATCGCCACGGCTACGGCAGCGGCGCGGCCATCGCACTGGATCGGCCAGGGCACCGCACGCGCGTGCGGTCATGGTCGCCGGTGCACGGCCCGTTCGATGCGTACCTGATCACGCACAACGAATCGATCTCGATCGCCGAATACCTGACCGACCAGCCTGCCGGCCAGCCGCTGTACCGCCCCACCGTCTACTACGCCTACCGCCCGACATCCGCCACGCAGACCTCGATGCAATGGCTCGACGACCGCGCCGCCCCGCGCATGCGCGGCGAACGCATCCTGCGCGACGAGATCCAGTGCGGCGAGGACGAACTCGGCGTGCTGCTAATGAGCAGCCGCCATGGCGCGGTCTGGTACGGGTCGCGCCTCTCCACCCAACGCGCGCGCTCGCTGGCGCCGTACAACACCGCCACCAGCCTGCAGGTAGCATCGAGCCTGATCGCCGCCATGCAGTGGATGCTGGCCAACCCGGCGCGCGGCGTGGTGGAATCCGATGCGCTCGACTTCCGCCCCGTGCTGGCCGATGCCGCGCACTGGTGGGCACCGCTCAGCGTACAGTTCACCGACTGGCTGCCGCGGCCCGGCGCCAGCGCGCTCGCCTTTACCGACTTCCTGCTGGACGACGCCATGGCCCAGCCCGATCCCTCTCTTCTGACACTCGCCTGCTGATGCAACGCATCCCCCAGACCCCGCGCCGCAACTGGCCGCGCGAACTTGAGAAGGTCGGCTTCCACTTCCATTCGCTGGATGAGTTCAACGTCCCGCGTGAAGTCGATGACAACACCTTCTTCTACTGGCGCGAAGATGCGGCCTACGCCTTCAGCAAGCAGGAGATCGAAACGCTTTATGCCGCCGCGTACGACCTGAACCAGCGCTGCCTGGAAGCCGTGCAGCACGTGATCGACCACGACCTGTTCGCACGCCTGGCAATCGACAAGGACTTCGCGCAACTGATCCGCACCTCCTGGGACCGCGACGAGCCCACGCTGTTCGGCCGCTTCGACATGACGCTGGACCAGCACGGCGCGCCCAAGCTGTATGAGTTCAACGCCGACACCCCGACCTCGCTGATCGAATCCGCCGTCGCGCAGTGGTACTGGAAAGACACCGTGCAGCCCCAGGCCGACCAGTTCAACAGCCTGCACGACGCGCTGGTGGCGCGCTGGCAATGGCTGCGCAAGCACTACCGCAACGCCAGCCTGCTGCACCTTGCGTGCATGTTCGACAGCCAGGAAGACATCTGCAACACCGAGTACCTGATGGACACCGCGCTGCAGGCCGGCTGGTCCGTCAAGCTGGTCGACCTGCAAGACATCGGCACCGACGGCCGCGGCAAGTTCTATGACGCCGACAACGTGCCGATGGAAGTCGTCTTCAAGCTCTATCCGTGGGAATGGATGGCCACCTCCGACTACCGCGACCAGCTGCCACACAGCCCCGTGCGCTGGGTCGAGCCGCCGTGGAAGGCCGTGCTGTCCAACAAGGCCATCCTGCCGATCCTGTGGGAGCTCTTTCCCGGCCATCCCAACCTGCTGGAAGCCAGCTTCGACCCCAGCCACTTCGCCGGTCAGCCGCACGCCAAAAAGCCCTTCCTGTCACGCGAAGGCGAGAGCGTGACCCTGGCCACCCCGGAAGGCGGCCACGTCCACAACCCCGGCGAATACGGCGCCGAAGGCTTCATCTACCAGGCCTATTCCCCGGCGCGGCGCTTTGACGGCCGCTACACCACGCTGGGCGTATGGATTGTCGACGACGTGCCCAGCGGCCTGTGCGTGCGCGAGGAATCCGGGCCCATCGCCAAGAACACCAGTTTCTTCGTTCCACACTACTTCATGAACGAGTAAGGACCGATGGCAAAGAAGAACAACAACGGTCGCAAGCCGTCGAAGTACGGCAGCCCGTACCAGCCCAAGCCAAAGGGATCGCCCAGGTCCGCGTGGCAGCCGCAGCCCTATGCGGGCGAGCAGAAACGCAGTTCGCCCACGCTGTGGATCATCGGCGCCTGCGCCGTGGTGGCCGGCGTGGCGGCACTCGGCTCCTGCAGCGACGACGCCGACGACGATCCCGGCGTGACCGTGCGCCGCGCCAGCTACGCCACGCTGGAAGACTGCGAAGCCGACTGGAACACCCCCAACGACTGCGAAAGCGTGCCGGTCGACGACCCCAGCACGATCTACAGCTCCAGCCTGAACGCATCCGCCAGCGACACCGCCACCGGCGGCTCCGGCACCAGCCACGGCAGCAGCCTGTACTACGCGCGCTGGTACGGCCCGTACTACACCTCCAGCGGCACCGTCTACCACCCCAACGGCACCCAGACCCAGCGGGACATGTCCGCCGGCCCGCTGCGCCCGATGAACGTCTACGACAGCACCGGCACGCGCACGCAATCCTTCACCAACGCCACCCCGCACGCCGCGATGGTGGAAGAAGCCACCGTACGCCGCAGCTCGCTCAGCGGCGGACGCTCCATGGGCCTGTCCATGCGCGCCGCGGCGGTATCGCGCGCGCCGGTGGTATCGCGCGGCGGCTTCACCAGCCGCTTCGGCAGCTCCGGACGCTCCGGCGGCGGATGAGTGCCGCCTGCCGATCGCCATGTCGTATTTACATCCCTGACAACTGACAACGAGTCCAACCTATGGTCAATGCCATGCACCCGGCGCTTGCCTACCTGATCTATATCGTCACCAGCTTTGCGATGCTGGGGCTGTTCCTGCTGGTTTATACGCGGGTGACGCCGCATCGGGAATTCCAGCTGATCCGCGAGGGGAATGTTGCTGCGGCGTTGTCGCTGGGCGGTGCGGTGCTGGGGTTCTCGCTGACGTTGTCGTCGAGCATTCAGCACAACGCTACGTTTGGGATGTTTTTGTTGTGGGCGTTTGGGGCGTTTGCGGTGCAGGTGTTGGCTTATCTGGTGGTGGCGCGGGCCTTGGGGGGTGTTGGTGAGGCAA
>NZ_JBYSZI010000105.1:0-13318 GCF_058787075.1 Cupriavidus sp. FW305-46 | reverse complement strand
ACCGACCCCGCCGTACCGGCCGCCCGCTCACCCAGCAACCGATGCAGCGTGCCCAGCAGCTCATCCTCGTTGTAAGGCTTGCCCAGGTACACGTTGACGCCGATCTCCTCGGCATAGCGGCGGTGCTTGTCGGCCGTGCGCGAGGTGATCATCACCAGCGGCATATGCGCGGTGCGCGCGTCGGAGCGCACGTTGCGGGTCAGGTCGAAGCCGTCCATGTGCGGCATCTCGATGTCGACCAGCATCGCGTCCGGCATGACATCCTGCAGTTGCTTGAGCGCATCCACACCGTCGCGCGCCAGCACCACCTGGTAGCCGGCGCGGCCCAGCAGGCGCTGGGTGGCCTTGCGCACGGTCAGCGAGTCATCCACCACCATCACGGTCGGCTGCACCGCCAGGCCGCGCACCGGCTCGGTGGTGCCGTCGCCCGCCAGTTCCGCGACCGCGCCCATCCGCGCCTGCACGGCAGGCGTCTGCGGCAAGGCCTGCGGCACCGGCTGGCCGCGTTCGCGCACCAAGCGCTGCGCCAGCACCACCGGGTTGTAGATCAGCACGATCTCGCCATCGCCCAGCGTGGTCGCGCCGGCAATGCCTTCCAGGCGTGCCAGGTGCGGGCCGATATGCTTGACCACCACTTCGCGGTTGCCGACCACATCGTCCACATGCACCGCCACGCGCTCGGCGCCGCTGCGCACCAGCACCACCGGCGAATACTTGCGCCCGGCCGCGACCGCGTTGCCTTCCTCCAGCAGCGCGCCGAAGTAGAAGAACGGCACCTCGGCGCCGGCCACAGTGAGGCGGCCCTGGTTGTAAGCGTCCAGCAGTGCCGGGGCGCGCAGCTGCTGGACCTGGTCGATCATGCCGCTGGGCACGGCATAGCGCCGCGCGCCCAGCGAGATCACCAGCACCTGCGTGATCGCCGTGGTCAGCGGCAGGTGCACGGTGAAGGTGGTGCCCTGCCCGGGCTTAGACTCCAGCGTGATGCGTCCGCCCAGCGCCACGGTCTCGGCGCGCACCACGTCCATGCCCACGCCGCGGCCGGCCAGCTCCGACACCGCGTCGGCGGTGGAGAAGCCCGGCGCAAAGATCAGCTCGGTCAGGCGCGCTTCGCTGGCGTCGTCGTCCGGCGCCAGCAGGCGGCGCTCGACCGCGCGCGCGCGGATGCGCTCCAGGTCCAGCCCGCCGCCGTCATCGACGAAATGCAGCACCACCTCGTTGCCTTCCTGCTGCACCTCCAGCGTCAGCGCGCCGGTGGCGGCCTTGCCCGCGGCGCGGCGCTGCGCGGTTGCCTCGATGCCATGCACCACCGCGTTGCGGATCAGGTGCTCGATCGGGCCGGCCATGCGGTCCAGCACCGAGCGGTCGATTTCCACGGTGCCGCCCTTGATCAGCAGGCGCACTTCCTTGCCGGTCTCGGCCGCGGCCTGGCGCGCCACGCGATAGAGGCGCTCGGCCAGCGCGTCGAACTGCACCATGCGCGCCTGCATCAGCCCGCGCTGCAAGCCGCGCGTCAGGCGCGCCTGCGCCGCCAGGTCGCCGGCGGCGCGGTCAAAGCCGCGCTGCAGGTTCTGCTCGACGGTGGCCACGTCGTTGACCGACTCGGCCATCATCCGCGTCAGCTCCTGGAAGCGCGTGAAGCGGTCGAACTCGAGCGGGTCGAATTCCTGCTTGTGCTGCGCGTCGGCAATGCGCGACGCCATCTGCGATTCGGCCTGGATCTCGATTTCACGCAACTGCCCGCGCAGACGCGCGACGTTGTCGTTCAGTTCGCCCAGGTAGGCGCGCATCGCCTCCAGTTCGCTGTCCAGGCGCGCGCGCGTGGCGCCGACTTCGCCGGCTTCGTTGATCAGCGTGTCGAGCGCGCGCGCCTGCACGCGCACCAGCGCGCGTTGCGGCTCGGCGGGCACGGCCGGCGGCATCGCCACCATCACGTCTGCCGGCCCCGGCATGGCGGGCAGGCTGGCGGCGGGCACCGCCTCGACGACGGTATCCGCCTGCGGCAGCGGCGCATCGGCCTGCGCTTGCTCGGGCACCTCGGCCAGGCCGTTGACCACGTCCGGATCGTCCGCGGGCAGCAGGCGGCCAGTCGGCAGCGCCTCGACATGCGCCAGGATGCGGTCGTACCAGGCATAGAGCCGCTCGAACAGCTTTGGCCCGACGGCCTGCTGCCCCTGCCCGCGCAGGCTGGCGTCGAGCAGCGTCTCCATTTCATGCGCGGCCTGGCCCAGCGCCATGGCACCCGCCATGCGCGCACTGCCCTTGAGCGTATGCAGCGCGCGCAGCACCAGGCCGCCGTGGCGCGAGTCTTCCGGGGCGGCTTCCCAGCCGCGCAGCAGCTTGCCCAGCTCGGGCAGCGTGCCTTGTGCCTCTTCCAGGAAGATCTGGACCAGCGCGGGATCCGGCGCGGCGCCCTCGTCCGCTACCGGCGCAGCGGGCGCCCGGTGCGGGGTCGGCAGTGCGATAACCACCGCGTCATGCGGCACGACCGGCGGCTGTGCGGCCTCCGGCCCGGGCAATGCCGGCGGCTCCGGCTGGTCTTCCTGCGCGGGCGGCAACTGGCCCAGCAGCTGCGCCACCGAACCATCCGGCTCGGCCGGCGCCTGCGGCGCGGGCACCGCCACGCGCGGACGCAGCAGCGCGCGCTCGCCGAACTCAACCAGGCTGCGGCGCAGGCCGGCATCGGCATCCGGCCAGACGCCCGCGGCAAACTGGTGCAGCATGCCGCGCAGGCGCTCGACCGCCTGCTCCAGCAGGCGGAAGTCGCCCGGGTGCATCGCCACCGGGTGCGAGCCCAGCTGCAGCAGCAGGGCCTCGAGCGCCTCGGCGATCTCACGCACGGGTTCCAGGCCGACGGTGGATGCACTGCCCTGCAGCGTGTGGGCAACGCGCAGCCCCAGCTCGCTCGGGCACGGATGGCCTTCATGCCGCCATTCCGAGATGTCGGTGGCGAACTGGCGCAGCAGGTCGTCGGCCTCCTGCAGGTAGACGTTGTAGAGCGCCAGGCCGATGCGCACCGGCCCGATCACCTTGTAGTGGTCGTCCTCGTCCGACAGCCCCCCGGACAGGCGGAACGGGATCACATTGTCTTCGCCGTGCCCGACGGCATCGACGCCGGTGTGACCGGCGGCCTGGGCGGCCGGCCCGGGTGGCGCTTCCGCAGCCGCGCCGGGCAGTACTGGCAGTTCATCCGCGGCCTGCGCGGTGCCCGGGTCGCGCACCGCGCAGGCGGCTGCCACCAGCGGCGCGATGTCGTGCCAGGTCGCCGCGTCGCGATGCAGCTGTGCCACCCACGCCGACAGTTCGGCATGCGCGCGGCGCAGCAGCGACAGCAGCGCGGGCACCGGCTCGCGCGCTTCGGCAATCCACAGGTTCATGACCTGCTCGACCGCCCAGGACGCTTCGCCATAGCGATGCAGGCCGACCATGCGGCTGGAGCCCTTGAGCGTATGGAAGGCGCGCCGCACGCGGCTGAGGGTATCGGCATCGTGCAGCGCCTCAACGCCCGAGCCGAGGTCGCCGGCGATACCGCCCAGCACCTCGTCGGCTTCGTTCAGGAAGATGCCGAGCAGTTCGGCGTCCAGCGCCGCCTTGTCGCCGTCAGCCGGCAGGCCTTGCGCCGCGGGCGGCGCGGCTGCGGGTGCGGCAGCCCGTGCCGGCTCGGCCAGTGCCAGTGCCAGCCTGTCGGCCGCATCATCGCTGCCGGCCAACCAGGCATTGCATTGCATGGTGGCTTCGGCGGCCTGGCGGCGCAGCGCGGCATCGTCGTCGATGGTGGCCTGGTCGGCCAGCGCCTGCAGCGCGGCACGCAGGCGCTGCACTGGCGGCGCATCGGGAACGGGGCCAGCCTGGATCGCCTCGGCCGCGGCGGCGCGCGCGGCGGCCAGCGGATGCTGCGCAGCGCGCGGCGCATCGGGCTCGCCGGCCTCGGCAAGCGTATCGGCCCGCCGCACGCGGCCGAATTCCAGCGCATCGGCAAAGGCATGGACCGCGCCCAGCTCGGCTGCGACCTCGCCCAGCAGCGCGGCGCGCGCACTGGCATCGGCGAGTTCGCCCGAAACGGCCAGCCGCGCATTGACGGACTGCACCGCGGCGGCGGCCTGCGCGGCATCGTCCACCAGCGCTGCAGGCAGCGCGGCGGACGACTGCAATTGCGCCAGCGTGGCGCCAAGCGCGGCGAAGGCCTGGCACGCATCGCGCAGGTGGCCGGCGCCTTCGGCGCGGGCCGCGTTGCGGTCGAAGCTGTCCAGCCACGATTCGCCGCTGTCCAGCTGCGCCCGCAGCTGCGTCACGGCCTCGCTGCGCAGCGCCTGGGCGCGCGCCTCGTCGACCATGCCCGCAAGCCACGCGGGCGCGCTCGCGGCGGGATCGGCCAGGCATGTCGCCAGCGCCTCGCACTGCGCGGCAAAACGCGCCGCCGCCGGATGGGCGGATTGCCCGTGCACGCGCCACGGCAGCGCCAGCGCGCGCGCCAGGAACAACGCGATGCCGGCGGCGCCCAGCGCGTCGCCGCGGTGATGCTGCCCGCCGTGCATGGCCACCTGCGCCAGGCAGCGCTGCAGCGCCGGCTGCCCGAGCGGCTGCGCGGCTTCGGCCAGCGCGGCCAGCGCGGTTTCCCAGCCGGCCGGTTCGCCCGCGGCGGCGTGCTCAAGCCCGGCGGCGGCGTGCTGCAGGTTGCGCGTGTCGATCGGGTCGAGCCAGCCGTAATAGCGCTGGCGGAAGTCCGCATTGGCAAGCGCGTGCGCGGGATCGAGGCGGAACGCCGCGAGCGTGCGCGCAATATCGGCACGCAATGCGGCACGCGGCTCAGCCACGCCATCGTCGTCCTGGTCGCGGGCCAGGCCGGTGCAGACCAGCAGGAACACTGCATCGTTGAGCAGCGCCTGCGGCACGCGCACATGGCCCTGCAGATACTGGCGCAGCAGCAGGTTGGCGCGGCCCGCAAAGCGCTTGGCCAGCAGGTCCGAAGGCAACAGGCCAAGGCCCAGCACGCGGAACACCAGCGCCAGCACATGCCAGACCCCGCGGTCCGGGTGATCCGCCGCGCGGCGCGCCTCCTGCTCGTTGGCGCGCACCTCGTCCAGCGCCGCGCACAGCGGCAGCCAGGCTTCGCGCAGCAGCGCCGCGTCGGTGCACGACGCAGGCAGGCGCAATGCCTTGAGCAAGGCCGATTCAAACTGCTGGCGCGCACGCATGACCGGCGCCGGGCCCTTTGCCGGCAGCAGCATCCCGGGCAGCATCTGCAGCTCATCGAGCCACAGGTCGGCCGGATGCACGCGCTCTTCGCCCAGGTGCGCCAGCACGCCCGCATAAGGCTGGAACAGGCGCAGCGGCGTCTCATCGTCGCCGGCCATCAGGTCGTCGACATACTCGGCCAATGCCTGCACGCCGGCGCGGAATACCGCCAGCGCCTCCGGGCCGGCGGCAACGGTGCCGGCGTCGATGGCTTCGAGCAGGCGGCGCAGGGCCTGGCAATACGGATCGGTGCCGCGCAGCCCGACGATATGCACCGCGCCGGCGGCCTGGTGCAGGTGCTGGCCGGCCAGCCGCAGCGAGGTGGTGTCGCGCGCGCCCAGCGCTTCGGGCGCCTGGCGGACCTCGTCGACATAGTGGCCAAGCTCGGCGGCGGCGTCTTCGAGCGCGCTGCGCAGGCTCGGCGCAAGCCACGCCAGGCCGGACAGGTCGCGCGCGGGGGCGCCTGGATCGGAAACAGCTGGCGCGCTGGCGGACGGCGGCGCCGGAGCCGGCTCGGGCACGGCGCTGGCTTCAGCCGGTGCGCCGGCTGCGGCGCCATCGCGCGGGACAGGGAAATTCAGGGACATGACGGCTTCCAGTGCGGCGCCCGGAGGGCGGCCGCGGGCAACCTGCCGCAACAGGCGGCAGGCGCGGAGTTGGCATGGAGCGCGTGGCCGCTAAGCCCGGTAAGGCCGCGGTGCGCGGAAGCGGTCGCAGGCGTCATCCGGCCACTCAGGCGATCTTGAATCGCGACACGGAGTTGCGCAGCTCTTCGGTCAGCAGCGTCAGCTGGCGCACCGACTGCGCGGTCTGCCGCGTGCCGGTGGTGGTCTGCTCGGTGACCTGCAGGATGCGCTCGATATGGCGGGCCACGGTGGTGGCCAGGTCGGCCTCGTGCGAGGTGGACTGCGAGATCTGCTCGATCAGCTCGGCCAGCTGGCGCGACACGCGCCCGATCTCGACCAGCGCGGCGCCGGCATTGTCGGACAGCCGCGCCCCTTCCACCACGCCCTGGGTGCTGCGCTCCATGGCGTGCACCGCGTCCTGGGTATCGGTCTGGATGGTGCGGATCAGCGCGCCGATCTGCTTGGTGGCCTCGCCGGAACGCTCGGCCAGCCGCTGCACTTCTTCGGCCACCACCGAGAAGCCGCGCCCGGCCTCGCCCGCGGACGCGGCCTGGATGGCGGCGTTCAGTGCCAGCACGTTGGTCTGCTCGGTAATGTCCGAGATCAGCTCGACGATTTCACCGATCTCCTGCGACGACTCGCCCAGGCGCTTGATGCGCTTGGAGGTTTCCTGGATCTGTTCGCGGATGTCGTTCATGCCGGTGATGGCGTTCTGCACCGCCTGCTGGCCCTGCTCCGCGGCAGACAGCGAGGCACGCGCCACGTTGGCGGACTCGGCCGCGCCGCGCGACACCTGCGTGATGCGGTCGGCCATCTCCACCACCGATTCGCCGGTCTGGCGGATCTGGCGCGACTGCTCTTCGGTGGTCGACACCAGCTGGGTCGAGGTGGACTGCACCTGCCCCGAGGCCTGCGTCACCTCGCCGGCGGTCTGCTGCACCCGGCCGACCAGCTCGCGCAGTTCTTCCACGGTGTAGTTGACCGAGTCGGCGATGGCGCCGGTGATGTCCTCGGTCACCGTGGCCTGGCGCGTCAGGTCGCCGTCGGCGATGTCCTGCAGCTCGTTCATCAGCTGCAGAATCGCCTTCTGGGTGTTGTCGTTGTTGCGCTTTTCGTCCAGGCGGCGGGACTCGGCCTCGCGCTCGCGCGCCTCGGCTTCCAGCGCGCGCATGCGTGAATCGCGCAGGTACAGCGCCGCCAGGCCCACCAGGCACAGCAGCGTCATGGCCGCCGACACCACGGTCGCGCCCAGCGTCACCGGGCGCACGCGCGCCGACTGCGCGTAGGCGCGCTGCAGCGCCGAGAGCTCGCCGCGCAGCGCCTCGTTGTCGTTGAAGATCTGCTGCTGCGCGCGCTTGGCGGCAATCAGGCCGGGCAGGTTCTGCAGGATGGTCTGCGTGGTTTTCTGCACCGCCTCAAAACGCTGCGACAACTGCTGCAGGTAGCCGCGCGTCTCTTCATCGGCGGCCGCCGACAGGCGCAGCGCCTCGCTGCCGTTGAGCAGGCCGTCCAGCGATTCGCGGAAGGTGTTGGTGTCCTTGCCCAGCAGGAATGCGGTTTCAGGGTTGACGCCTTCGCCGGCCAGGAACTCGTTCAGGTTCTTGCCCAGGCGCTGCGTCAGCATCACCAGCTGCGCGGACGCCGCCACCTCGCGCGCGTTGGCGCCGGACTGCAGCTTGATTGCCGCGACCTGTTCGGCGGATTCCAGCAGCTCGGGGTTGGAAGCGTTGAAGATCTGCAGCGTCTGGCCGATGGTGGTCAGCACGGGCTGCTGCGCCAGCACGTCGGCGGCGCTTTTCTCGGAGCGCTTCCACGATTGCATCGCGGTCTCGAGCAGCGGTTCGGCCGCGCCGGTGGTGGCGCGCACGCGCTTCTCGTCGCTGCCTTGCTGCAGCGCCTTCAGGTCGCCCGCCAGCGCGTCTTTCGACTGGCGCAGCTGGGTGAAGGCCTGCGCATTGCCCAGCAGCGCCACCGGCACCGCCTTGCCCAGGCGCTGCGAGTGCATCAGCATGTCGCCGGCGATCTCGATCTGCGCGGCGGCGTTGTTGGCGATGCGGTTGTCCAGGTACACCGAGCCAAGCAGCGCCACCAGCGACACCACCACGCCCACCGTCAGCAGCCGCTGCTGCGACGAGAACGGCATGCGTCCAAGCCAGCGCGTGACATGCTCCATTGGCGTGGCGCCCAGGCCGTCGGCGGATGGGGGTGCCGGTGCGGGTTCCGGGCCGCCGGCATAGGCCATGCCGGCGGCTGCTTCGGCTGCCGGCGTGCGCCGGCCCAGGCTGAATTTCTTGAAACCCATGGCACCCTCTTCCATTTAATCGTTGTCATGCCCGGCGGCTCGTGCCGGGTGCGGCAGGCCCTGGCCTGCGCGTCATTCTTGTTTCTTGTTATTGGCGCGGCGGCCGGCCCCAGGCCTCAGGCCGCAACCCGTCCCACCTGCAGGAAGGCCGGCGCGTCCAGCAGCGCGCGCACGTCCAGCACCTGCCAGTCACGCCCGTCGCGGTCGGCAAAGCGTTGCCCTTCCCATGCCGGCGTGCCGGCCGGTGGCGGCGCCGCATCGCCGTGCGGCAGGCTCAGGTCGGCGGCATGGCGCAAACCCGCCACGCGCGTGGCCAGGATCGCGCAGGCGCGCTCGACCTGGCGCGACAGCACCACGATCTTGCTGCCGGGCTGCAGCGGCGTTGGCGCGCCACCGCAGAACAGGCTGAAATCGATCACGCCCAGCAGGCTGCCGCGCGCATTGACCAGGCCGCTGTACCACGGCTGCGTCAGCGGCACCGGGCTGGGCGGGCGCATGTCGAGCACTTCGCCGGTATCGGCCAGCGGCAGCAGCCAGTTGCGCGCGCCCACCTGCAGCGCGAGGTAGCTGTCGGCCGCGGGCAGGCTGCGCGCCTCGCGCAGGCGCCGGGCCAGCATGGCCTGGTAGTCCTGCAGGCGGGTCTGGCGGGCGCGGAGGTCTTGGCGTGGCGCGTTCATCTGGCGGTCCCCGGAACAGGTGGCAGTGGCTTCCCGTACGGCCTGCGCTGGCAGCTCAGTGCGCCAGCGCGGCGATCTTGCCCAGCAGCTCTTCGCCGTCGACGGGCTTGACGATGTAGTCCGACGCGCCCTGGCGCATGCCCCAGATGCGGTCGGTGTCCAGGCCCTTGCTGGTGCACATGATCACCGGGATGTCCTTGAAGCGGTCGTCGCGCTTGATCGCGCGGGTGGCCTGGTAGCCGTTCTGGCCGGGCATCACCACGTCCATCAGGATCAGGTCGAAGCTCTCGGCCTGCAGGCGCGCGAAGGCCTGGTCGCTGTTGCTGGCAACCGAGACCTTGAAGCCGCGCTTGCCGAGCAGGTCGGACATGAACAGGGCTTCTGTGGGGGAGTCGTCGACGATCAGGATCTTGTTGATGGCAGTCATGAGGTTTTCCTTCGATTCGTACATGGCGTCGCGTGCATGCGCTTCAGGCAGGCAGCACGTGGCCCGCGGCCTGGCATGGCAGGCAGGCCTGCACGGCGTGCAGCAGCGCTTCGCGGGTAAAAGGCTTGGCAAGATGGTCGTGCGCGCCGACCAGGCGGCCGCGCGAGCGGTCGAACACGCCGTCGCGCGAGGACAGCATGATCACGGGGATGGCGTGAAAGCGCGGACTCTTCTTGATCAGGGAGCAGGTCTGGTACCCGTCCAGGCGGGGCATCAGGATGTCGCAGAAGACCAGGTCCGGGTGCAGCTCGCCCACCTTGGCGAGCGCCTCGAAGCCGTCTTCGGCCAGCACCACCTGGTATCCCGCCTGCGACAGGAAGATTTCCGCGGTGCGGCGGATGGTGCTGGAATCATCGATGACCAGCACCTTGCGGCGCGGCTGCGCCGTGGTGTCCGGAATGGAAACGCCAGGCGCCAGACCCTGGGCGCCGGCGGTATTGACCCGCTGGTATTCTTCTGTTTGAGCGACCCGCATTGTTGTTCCCGCGACCAGCTGCCCCTTGCGGAGCGCCGGCAAGCACTAGAGAACACCCGTGCGGAGCAGCGCGACCCATGCGCGCTCCGACGGACCCCCGACAATTCTTGTTTCCCTTCCAAGGCCGGGCTATGCCCGGCAGTGGCGGTGCGTGGAACCCGCACCTGCCTACCGTCCTCCCCACCAGCGGCAGGGGGACGGGCAGTCATTTTGCAACAGAGTGTGACAAGACGCCGGGGGGCCGTCAATCGGGGCCGGCCGCGGCCGGCCGGCGTTTTGTCGCATCGGCGCGACGCGCGCCCGGTTATTGTTCTTCTGGGGACGCCGCCTCAGATGGCGACCATCTCGAAATCTTCCTTGCGCGCACCGCATTCCGGGCAGGTCCAGTTGATCGGCACGTCTTCCCACCGGGTTCCGGGGGCGATGCCGTCTTCCGGCGCGCCTGCGGCTTCATCGTAGATCCAGCCGCAGATCAGGCACATCCAAGTCTTGTATTCCATAACAGGCTCTGGCCACTCTCCATTAAAATCCAGCGCAGATGGTACCGAAACCGTGCCGCCGGCGCCAGCCGGCGGCCGCCAGAATCGTGCCAGATCCGCCGTGTTCGCGCATGTTAGCGCCCTGTTAGCGCCTGATTGGCCGGCAATTGCAGCGAATTTCCGCTGTTTTTGCCGCATGTCAACGATAAGTCCCGGGGCCGCCGCACACGATCCCTGCAGTCCTTGTCCTCACCTCAACGCCATGTCCCGTAATCAGCAGCTCTTCGACCGCGCCCAGCAGACCATTCCCGGGGGCGTCAATTCGCCCGTGCGCGCCTTCCGCTCGGTGGGCGGCACGCCGCGCTTCATCACGCGTGCCGAAGGCGCCTATATGTGGGACGCCGACGGGCAGCGCTATATCGACTACATCGGATCCTGGGGCCCGATGATCGTGGGCCACGCCCACCCCGAAGTGGTGCGTGCGGTACAGGAAACCGCCGCGCACAGCTTCTCGTTCGGCGCCCCGACCGAGGCCGAGATCACCATGGCCGAGGAAATCTGCAAGCTGGTGCCGTCGATCGAGCAGGTGCGGCTGGTCTCCTCCGGCACCGAAGCCACCATGAGCGCACTGCGGCTGGCGCGCGGCTTCACCGGGCGCGACCTGATCATCAAGTTCGAAGGCTGCTACCACGGCCACGCCGACAGCCTGCTGGTCAAGGCCGGCTCCGGCCTGCTGACCTTTGCCGACACCACCCAGAACGCGCCGTCGTCTGCGGGCGTACCGGCCGACGTGACGCGCCACACCATGGTGCTGGAGTACAACAACGTCGAGCAGCTGGAACAGGCCTTCGCCAGGCACGCCGGCGAGATCGCCGCGGTGATCGTCGAGCCGGTGGCCGGCAACATGAACCTGGTGCGCGCCAGCGATGCCTTCCTGAAGGCCATGCGCGAGCTTTGCACCCGCGACGGCGCAGTGCTGATCCTGGACGAGGTCATGACCGGCTTCCGCGTGGCGCTGGGCGGCGCGCAGGCGCACTACGGCATCCGGCCCGACCTGACCTGCCTGGGCAAGGTGATCGGCGGCGGCATGCCGGCGGCGGCCTTCGGCGGGCGCCGCGACATCATGGCCAAGCTGGCGCCGCTGGGCGGCGTCTACCAGGCCGGCACGCTGTCGGGCAACCCGCTGGCGGTGGCCGCGGGCCTGGCCACGCTCAAGCTGATCCAGGCACCCGGCTTCTATGACCGCCTGGCCAGCCAGACCCGCAAGCTGGCCGACGGCCTGGCCGAGGCCGCCAAGGCCGCGGGCGTGCCGTTCGCGGCGGACGCTATCGGCGGCATGTTCGGGATCTACTTCCGCGAGGGCGTGCCGGGCAGCTTCGCCGAAGTGACCAAGAGCGACACCGCGCGCTTCAACCGCTTCTTCCACGCCATGCTGGATCACGGCGTCTACCTGGCGCCGTCGGCCTTCGAGGCCGGCTTTGTCTCGGCGCAGCACGACGACGCCATCCTGGCGGCCACGCTCGAGGCCGCGCGCAAGGCGTTCGCGGCGGGCTGAGGCCTTGCCAGGCAGGCGGCGCACCAGTGCGCAGCCTGCACCTCTGGCGACAAGGGCGGTGCGCTACACTTGGGTTTTCGTCCAACCCGCGGAGTCTCCGATGCGCGCTTCTTCGTCCCCCTCCTTGCCCGGCAGCTCGCCGATGCCGGTCTTGCGCTGGCTGCTGCTGGCGCTCATGGCCAGCCTGCTGTCCGCCTGCGGCTACAACGACTTCCAGGCCAAGGACGAGGCGGTCAAGGCCGCCTGGGGCGAAGTCATCAACCAGTACCAGCGCCGCGCCGACCTGATCCCCAACCTGGTCAACACGGTCAAGGGCTATGCCTCGCACGAGCGTGAAACCCTCGAGGCCGTGACCAAGGCGCGCGCCGCCGCCACCAGCATCCAGGTCTCGCCCGAGACCCTGAACGACCCCGAAGCCTTCAAGCGCTTCCAGCAGGCCCAGGGCGAGCTGTCCGGCGCGCTGTCGCGCCTGCTGGCGGTTTCCGAGAACTACCCGCAACTGAAGGCCGACGCCTCGTTCCGCGACCTGCAGTCGCAGCTCGAGGGCACCGAGAACCGCATCACCGTGGCCCGCCAGCGCTATATCGCCGCCGTGCAGCAGTACAACGTGCTGGCGCGCAGCTTCCCGACCAACCTGACGGCGATGATCTTCAAGTACCCGGTCAAGCCGTCGTTCACGGTGGACAACGAGAAAGCCATCTCCACGCCGCCCGCAGTCAAGTTCTGAGGCGCGCCACACCATGGGCCAAACCCCGCGCTCGCCCTGGCGGCACGCCTGGCTGGCGGCCGCCCTGCTCTGGCTGGCGGCCTTGCTGGCCGGCCCGGCGCTGGCGGCAGACGGCTTCGTCGCGGTGCCGCCGCTGACCCAGCGCGTCACCGACCTGACCGGCACGCTGACGCCACAGCAGCGCGGCGCGCTCGAGAACGTACTGGCGGAATACGAGCAGCAACGCGGCAGCCAGATCTTCGTGCTGATGGTGCCCACCACCGATCCCGAGCCGATCGACGCCTACAGCATCCGCGTGGCCGACGCCTGGCGCGCCGGGCGCAAGGGCATCGACGACGGCGTGATCGTGCTGATCGCCAAGGACAACCCGCCCGGGCTGCGCAAGATGCGGCTGGAGGTCGGGCGCGGCGTGCAAGGGTCTCTGACCGATGCCATGTCCAAGCGCATCCTGCAGGACGTGATGGCCCCGCACTTCCGCCAGAACGACTTCTACGGCGGGCTGGCGGCGGGGATCTCGGCGATCCAGGCCACCATCGACAAGGAAGGCCTGGCGGCACCGCAGCGCAAGGCGCAGCAATCGTCCGCGCTGGCCGAGTGGCTGCCGGCACTGCTGCCGCTGGCGATCATCGTGTTCTTCTTCCTCAGTGCCATCCTGCGCCGGCGCGGCCCGCAGATCGTCACCTCCCGGCGCGGGCGCGACGTGATCGCCGGCGGCCTCGGCGGACTGGGCGGCTACACCATGGGGCAGGACTGGGGCC
>NZ_JBYSZI010000104.1:0-13544 GCF_058787075.1 Cupriavidus sp. FW305-46 | reverse complement strand
CCCCCACACCCCAGCGCCCGCGCATGCAACTCGCCAGTCACCCGGAAATGGGTCACTGGCGTCTTTCATTGTTCGGCCTGACGCTCGGGCTGGTGACCGGCATCGACTTCTCGTCCACGCTGATGATGGGCGTGGCCAGCCAGCATATCCAGGGCGGCGTCGGTGCCGCGCCGGAAGATTACCTGTACGCGATCTCGGCCTACGCGGCCACCGCGGTGCTGATGAACATGGTGCTGGACCAGGTCGCGCGCCGCATCACCTACAAGCGCTTCACCATGGGGTCGCTGCTGGTATTTGTCCTGGGCTCGCTGATCTGCGCCGAGTTTGCCAGCCCCACCGGGCTGATCACCGGCAAGGCGGTGCAGGGGCTGGGCGCCGGCGGCCTGTTCGCGGCCTCGCGCATCCTGGTGCAGCTGGTGTCGACGCCGGCAGAGCGCGGCCCGCTGATGCTGCGCTTCGGCGGCGGCGCGTTCTCGATGCTGGCGATCACGCCCTGGCTGACCAGCATCTTCCTGGACGATATCGGCTGGCGCGCGGTGTTCCTGTTCCAGGCCGGCATTGCGCTGCCGGTGCTGCTGTCGGTGGCGCTGACCTACCCGGCCCGCGCGCCGCGCGACCCGCATCCGCCGGTATCGACACTGGACTGGCCCGCCGCCATCGGCGCCGCGCTGGGCGCGCTGGTGTTCCTGCACACGCTGCAGGAGATGCGCTACACGCGCTTCTTCAGTTCGCTGGAAATGCCGCTGGCCGCGCTGTGCGGGCTGGCACTGTTCGCCTTCAGCGGCTGGCGGCTGTATCGCCATCCGGACCCGTGGATCGACTTCTCGCGCCTGGCCGGGCGCCAGTACCTGTACGGACTCGGCTTCTACACGCTGTACTACCTGCTCTCGTCGGCCTGGTCGTTCCTGCTGCCCTCGCTCACGCAGACCGGCCTGGGGCTGACCTTCCGCACCACCTGCATGCTGTTGTCGACCAGCGGCACGGTGTCGGCCATCGGCGCCATCCTCATCACGCTGGGCATGGCGCTGGTGTTCCGCAAGCGGCGCGTGATCGCCATCGGCTTTGTGGTCTACGCGTGCGCGGCGATGCTGCTGTCGCAGCAGTTGATGCCGGGCGCGCCGGACTACGCGCTGGTGCCGGTGGTGCTGCTTGAAGGGCTGACGCCGGTGCTGCTGATGGTGCAGGTGGCGTCGATGACTTACCTGGAAGTGCCGGTCGAGGATTTCTCGCACGCCTACCAGTTCAAGAACGTGTGCAAGCAGATCGCCTCGGCCATGGGCACGGGGCTGGCAAGCGTGTTCATGCAGGACGGCCTGGCGCAGCACCGCACCCACCTGGTGGAGCACATCACCCGCTACAACCCGGTGCTGCAGGCGCCGGATGCGCTCTCGGCAACGAGTCTGGCCAAAATCTCGCTGGAAGTCGACCGCCAGGCCACGCTGCTGGCCGGCATGGACATGCTGCACGGCTTTGCCGTGTTGTGCGTGGTGGCGGCGGTGTTCGTGCTTGCGCAGCGCAGCTTCCGGTAAGGAACCCACGCGCCAGGCGCCAGGCCATGTCCTGGGCCGGTACTGGCGCAATCCCGCCATTTCCTCTACCCTTTCGGCCTTTCCGTGCCAATCCGGCGAACCGCGCCGGGCTACGCAAATGGCCAGCCCCACCGATTCCCGCCAGAACCCGCCGCAAGCACCGCAGACCGCCGACAGCGCCGCCGCCACGCCCGAAAAGCCGAGCGACAGCTATGTGCAGTCCTTTGCACGCGGGCTGTCGGTCATCCGGGCCTTCAACGCGCAGCACCCGGCCCAGACGCTGACCGAGATCGCCCAGGCCAGCGGCCTGACGCGCGCCGGCGCGCGCCGCATCCTGCTGACGCTGGTGGGGTTGGGCTACGTGCAGGCCGACGGCCGCCTGTTCCGGCTGACGCCCAAGATCCTGGACCTGGGCTTCGCCTACCTGACCTCGATGCCGTTCTGGAACCTGGCCGAGCCGATCATGGAGACGCTGTCGCAGCAGGTGCATGAAAGCTGCTCGATCTCGGTGCTGGACGGCACCGAGATCGTCTACGTGCTGCGCGTGCCGGCGCGCAAGATCATGACCATCAACCTGTCGATCGGCAGCCGCCTGCCGGCCTATTGCTCGTCGATGGGGCGGGTGCTGCTGGCCGGCCTGGCCGAGCCCGAGCTCGACAGCGTGCTGCGCGCCACCGACCTGCGCGCGCGCACCAGCCGCACCGTCACCGACGTGGACGCGCTCAAGGCCATCGTCGCCGACATCCGCAAGCGCGGCTGGGCGCTCAACGACCAGGAGCTAGAAGAAGGGCTGGTGTCGCTGGCCGCGCCGATCCGCAACCGCGCCGGCCACACCATCGCCGCCATCAATATCAGCGGCCAGGCCAACCGCACCAGCGCACAGGAGATGCTGGAGCGTTTCCTGCCGCCGCTGCTGGAAGCTTCGGAGAAGATCTCCGGGCTGGTCGGGCTGCGCACCTGAGCGCAGCCGCGGGGATCAGACTGCCGCGGGCAGCTCCACGCTGCCGAACTCGGCCGAGCGCGTGCCATCCAGCGGCCGGTTGCTGGCCCCGAAATACGCAAACGCCACGGACAGCTTGACCGCGTTGGACACATTGCGGCCCGCCGCATGGAACAGCCGGCTGTCGAAGAACAGCACGTCGCCGCGGTGCAGCGCCAGCGGCTGCGCGGCATCCAGCAGGGGCTGGCTGGCCGGGTGGGCTTCGATCAGGAATTCGGCCGGGTCCAGCTGGCCCGGCTCCAGCTTCGCCTGGTGCGACCCCGGGATGACGCGCAGCACGCCGTTGCGCTCGTCCTCGTCGCCCAGCGCCAGCCACACCGTCACCAGTTCCGGCCGGGCAAACGACCAGTAGCGCGTATCGCGGTGCCAGCCGGTCTGGCTGCCGTAGTGCGGATGCTTGGTCATCACGCAGTTGTGGTGCGCCAGCGTGATGCGGGCGGGCTCGCCCAGCAGCGCCTGCACCACCGCCACCAGCTTCGGGGCGCTGGCCCAGCGGCGGAAGACCTCGTCGCGCCCGTAGGCCTGGCGCAGCCGCCTGACCGTGCCGCCGCCGGCGGCATCGCGCGCGGCCGGCGCGCCGGGGTAGCCCAGGTCGGCCTCGAACTCCACCGGCGGCACCGCCGCGGCCAGGTGCTCACGCGTCACCGCCTCCAGCGCCGCGCACGCCGGCTCGTCGGCAAAGCCGCGCAGGATCACGAACCCGTTGGCGTGGAAGGCCTGCACCAGGCGCGGCAGCGCACCGGCATCGGCAGACAGGACGGAGGAAGGCAGGTCGGCGCAGGGGTCCAGCGAGGTCATTGCAGCAGGCGCGGTACAGGCAGCGGAAAGAGGAATGGGAAGGGCCGGTGGCCCGACAGGCTCATGATGCCAGAACTGGCGCAATCTGGCGCAGACGCGGCACCATAACCATGCAGACAGCACCGGGGCATCCACTCTCCGTACGGAAACAGACGGTGCTGCGTGCCGCCCGCGCCGCTACAATGCGCTGGTCTTCACCCGATATTCCCTGCATCCACCCGCTATTTCCACCTTTGCGCCGAGGTGCAACGTGACAGCTCGCCCACGCATCGTCGCTTCGCTGGCCGAGGCCCAGGCCCAGCTGGGCCGCATCGTTCTTGGCAAGCCGCTGCAGGTGCGGCTGGCGCTGGCCTGCATGCTGGCACGCGGCCACCTGCTGCTGGAAGACGTACCCGGCGTCGGCAAGACCACGCTGGCCCATGCGCTGGCGCGCACGCTCGGGCTGCAATACCAGCGCGTGCAGTTCACCAGCGACCTGCTGCCGGCCGACCTGATCGGGGTTTCGGTCTTTGTCCGCGACGCCGGCGAGTTCCGCTTCCATCGCGGCCCGGTGTTCGCGCAGGTGGTGCTGGCCGACGAGATCAACCGCGCGCCGCCCAAGACCCAGAGCGCGCTGCTCGAGGCCATGGCCGAGGGGCAGGTGACCCATGACGGCACCACGCACGTGCTGCCGTCGCCGTTTTTTGTGATCGCCACGCAGAATCCGCTGGAGCAGATCGGCACGCATGCCTTGCCCGAATCGCAGCTGGACCGCTTCACCATGCGGCTGTCGCTCGGCTATCCCGACCCCGCCTTCGAGCGCGTGCTGTACCTGGGCGGCGCCAGCGCGCCGGAGCTGCCGCCGGTGATGGATGGCAGCCAGGTGCTGGCGCTGCAGGAGGCTGCCGCACAGGTGTACGCCAGCCCGGCGCTGGTGGACTACGTGCTGGCGCTGGTGCAGGCCACGCGCAGCCACGGTGGCTTTGCCGCGGGACTGTCGCCGCGCGCGGGGCTGGCGCTGCTGGCCTGCGCGCGCGCCTGGGCCCTGCTGGCGCAGCGCAACATGGTGCTGCCGGAAGACGTGCAGGCGGTCTTCACCGCGGTGGCCGCGCACCGGCTGCTGCCGGCCGGCGCGGGCGGCCACGCCGCCGTTGCCGGCGAACTGGCCGCGCTGCAGGCCGGCGTGGCCATTCCCTGAAGGCCATGGCGGCGCGCAAAAGCGTGCTCCGCGGCGCGCCGGTCATGGCGCAGTGCCGCACTACCGGCGGCATACTGCTGCTGGACCGCCGCCACCTCTATATCCTGCCCACCCGCGGCGGCGTCGGCTTTGCGGTCGTGCTGGCGGCGATGCTGCTGACTTCGCTGAACTACAACATCAGCCTGGGCTTTGCGCTGACCTTCCTGCTGGCCGGCATCGGCATGGCCTGCATGTGGCTGGCCTACCGCAACCTGCTCGACCTCGCCGTGGCCGCGGGCCCGGCGGCGCCGGCTCACGCCGGGCAGGATGCCGTGTTCCAGCTGCGCATCGACAACCGCGATGCCGACGCGCGCATCGGCATCGAGGCGCGCGTGCCGACGCTGCCAAACGTGGCAACCGCCATGCTGACGCTCGATGGCAACTCCGGCGGCATGCTCGCCCTGCACGTGCCGACTGCGCGCCGGGGCCGGCTGGTGCTGCCGCGCGTGGCGATCGCCAGCCGCTTTCCGTTCGGCCTGTTCCGGGGCTGGAGCTATGCGGACCTGGACCTGTCGACGCTGGTCTATCCCGCCCCGGAGCCTGACGCCCCGCCACCGCCTGCCGCATATCGGCCCGACGCTGGCGATGGCGTGCACACGGCCGCGAGCGCGGCAAGCAGCGACGACGGCATCGACCAGCTGCGCCGCTACCGCAGCGGCGACCCGCTGCACCGCATCGCCTGGAAGCACAGCGCGCGTACCGGCCGCTGGCTCAGCCGCGCCGGCGATCCGCCGCAGCAGCCGGCGCGCTGGCTGGACTGGCACGCACTCCCGGCCGGCATGGAGGCGGAAGCGCGGCTGTCGCGCCTGTGCGCGTGGCTGCTGGCCGCCGGTGACGATGCCGAGATCGGCCTGCGCCTGCCCGGCGTAGAACTGCCGCCGGCGCGCGGCGCCAGCCACCGGCGCGCCTGCCTGGAAGCGCTGGCGTTATGGCCGCAACGGCCCGCGGCCTGCCGCGCCGGAGACCGGGCGTGAAACCCGTCGCGCGGCCGCTGCAGCATGACGACCATGGGCTGCTGCTGGGCCAGCTGGCGCTGGTGCTGGCGCCGCAGGCACGCACGCTGCCAGTGGCGGTCAGCCTGCTGCTGCTGCTGCTGCTGGGCTGGCGCTGGCTGCTGTGGCGGCGGCGGGCGCCGCTGCCCTCGCGCTGGATGCTCGGCATCACCGCGGTCATGGTGCTGCTGGTGGCCAGCGCGCTGGTGTGGCAGGACGGCGGCGGCATGGGGCGCGAGCTCGCCGTGGCGCTGCTGGGCGCCTTTGTCATCCTCAAGCTGCTGGAATGCCGCGCGCTGTCGGACGCGACGCTGGTCACGCAGCTGTCGTTCTACCTGCTGCTGACGCTGTACCTGTCCGACCAGCCGTTCTGGCTGGCGCTGTACAGCCTGGCAATCGGCGCCTGGGTGCTGCGCAACTGGCTGTTGCTGCACCACCCCGAGGCGCGCAGCCGGCTGGCGATCTGGCCGCTGCTGGGACGCATGGCGCTGCTGGGCCTGCCCTGGGCGCTGGCGCTGTTCGTGCTGTTCCCGCGGCTGGAGCATCCGCTGTGGCAACTGCCGCAATCGGCGCCGCGCGGCACTACCGGCATCAGCGACACCATGCGGCCGGGCAGCGTCGGGCAACTGATCCGTTCGCCCGAAGTCGCCCTGCGTGCCGAGGTCGCCGGCCCGCCGCTGCCCGCCGCAGCGCTGTACTGGCGTGCGCTGGTGCTGTGGGAATACGACGGCACCACCTGGCACCCGTCGCGGCAGCGCCGGCAGCAACTGGCGCCCGCGCCCGCCGGTGGCAACACGGAAGGCATCGACATCAGCATTACGCTCGAGCCCAGCCAGCAGCGCTGGCTGTTCGCGCTGGACCGCGGCCAGGCGCTGTCCGCCGGCGTGGACGCCGCCGCCACACCCGACGGCGAATTCATGGTGCGCCGACCGGTGGACCAGCGCATGCGCTATCGCACGCATTCCACGCTGTCCCCCGCGCCCGAAGCGCTGACACCCGCCACGCGCCGGCTGGCCCTGAGCCTGCCAGACGGCAATCCGCGCGCCCGTGCGCTGGCCGCCCAATGGGCCGACCGCCATGCCGATCCCGCCGCGCGCGTGCAGGCCGCGCTGCGGCTGTTCGCGGCGGCGCCTTTTGCCTATACGCTGAGCCCGCCGCCGCTGGGCAGCGAACAGGTCGACAGCTTCGTGTTCGACACCCGGCGCGGCTTCTGCGAGCACTACGCCAGCAGCTTCGTCTTCCTGATGCGAGCCGCCGGCGTGCCCGCGCGCGTGGTCACGGGCTACCAGGGTGGCGAGTACAACCCCATCGGCAACCACTACGTGGTGCGCCAGTCCGATGCGCATGCCTGGGCCGAGGTCTGGCTCGACGGCCGCGGCTGGGTGCGCGTGGACCCGACCAGCGCCGTTGCCCCGGGCCGCATCGAACAGGGGCTGGATGCGGTGGTGGGCAGCGAAGCCGCGGACTGGCGGCCGTCGCAGCAACCGGCATGGCTGAAGGACCTGCGCTGGGCCTATGAAGGCGTCGTCTACACCTGGCAGCGCTGGGTGCTGCAGTACGACCATGCGCAGCAGCAGCGGCTGCTGCTGGCACTCGGCGCCGGCGTGGGCGCCGGGCAGTTGCTGGCCGGCGTGCTGGGCGCACTGTGCCTGCTGGCGCTGGTGCCGCTGTGGCGGCGCCGCGGGCCGGCAGACCCGGTCGATGCGGCCTATGCCCGCTTCTGCGCCCTGCTGGCCCGCCACGGCTGCGAGCGCGCCCAGGCCGAAGGACCGCAAGACTTCGCCGCGCGCGCCAGTGCGCGGCTGCCGCGCGCGGCCGACGCGATCGCTGCCGTCAGCGCCGCCTATGTCGGCTTGCGCTACGGCAACCTGCCGGCCGCGGGCCATGCGCAGGCGCTGGCAGCGATGCGGGCAGGCATTCGCCATATCGCCGCGGCGTTGCGGCATTAAGCCCCCGCCAACCACGCCGGCCGACACGCCCTGTCGGGATTAGCTTCGTTTGATATAATTACATATGTAACTATATCGAATGTAACCGATCCGCCGCTCGCGTGGATCGCAACGCCTCCCGCCATGTCTTTCGAACAACGCATCGACCGCTTCTGCGCCAGCCATCCCGAGGCCCCGCGCGACCTGATCCTGGCCTCCAGGCTGCTGCTGCGCACCGCGCGCCTGCTGCGCGGCCATATCGACCAGGCGCTGGCCCCGTTCGAACTGGACATGAGCCAGTACCTGCTGCTGAGCATGCTTGCCGTCGACGAAAACCGGCCCAGCATGCCGTCCGAGCTGGGCGCCACGCTGGACGCCACGCGCACGCAGATGACGCGGCTGCTGGACGGCCTGGAAGCGCGCGGGCTGCTGCGCCGGCGGGCGTCGGCCAGCGACCGGCGCAGCCTGGAGCTGACCCTGACCCCGGCCGGCCGCCGGCTGCTGGAGCGCGCCGCGCCGGCGGTGCATGGCGCCTACGGCGAGGCCTGGGCGCCGCTCGGCGCAGGTGGCCTGGCCGGCGCCACGCGTGCGCTGACCCAATTGCACCAGACCCTGGAGGGGCTCCAGCCATGAATCCCGGCTCACCCTGGCAGCCTCTGTGGCGATTGCGCGTCAGCATGCGGTGGCTGCGCTGGCTGAGCCACAGGCAGCGCCAGACCCTGCTGATGATGCTGCTGGCGCTGGCCACCGGCGTAGAGTTCCTCGAGAACATCATGTTCGTGTTTGCCTCCAGCCATATCGTCGGCGGCCTCGACGCCGACCCGCGCAGCTTCGCGCTGGTGCAGGCGGCCTACGCCGTGGGCAGCATGCTGATGATCCTGAAGCAGCAATGGCTGTCGCGCCGGTTCGGCTACCGCTACTACCTGACGGGGGCGCTACTGCTGTTCATGGCGGGCACGGTCGTGGCCGCAACCAGCCATGCGCTGCCGCAGATGGTGGTGGCGCGCTTTATCCAGGGTGTGGGCGGCGGCGCGCTGTTCACCAGCTGTCGCATCCTGGTCAACGTGCTGTTCGGCCCGACGGCGCGCCCGCGCGCCACCCGCATTTTCATGATCGGCATCTTCTCGGCGTCGGCGCTGGGCCCGGCCTTCGCCGCCGAGCTGATCGACCATGGCGTATGGCAGGACGTGTTCTACGGCGTGCTGCCGTTCGCCGCGCTGGCCACGCTGGGTGCCTGGCTGCTGCTGCCGGATGCGGAGCCGCGCACCGATACCGGCGGCCCCGCGCTCGGGCCGCTGCTGCTGTTCGGCGCCGCCATCGTGACCTTGCAGGCGGCGCTGACCGAGGCGCGCTTCGACGTGTTCTCGCACCCGCTGCGGCTCGCGCTGGTGGCCGCCGCGGGCCTGGCGCTGCTGGCCGTGTTCCTGTGGCACCAGTGGCACCACAGCGAACCCGTGCTGCACCTGCGCGCCCTGCGCCACCCGGTGTACCTGACCGGCCTGGCGATGTACTTCGTGTACTACATGATCAGCAACCTGAGCGGCTACCTGTTCCCGATCTACGCCGAGCAGGCGCTCAAGATCCCGCTGGCGGCCACCGGCTGGCTCAACACCTTTGCCGCGCTGGTCAGCCTGGCCGGCATCTTCGTCTACCTGCAGGTGGCGCCGCGCCTGACGCGCAAGAAGCCGCTGATGGTCGCCGGCCTGGTGCTGATGGCCGCCACGGCATGGTGGTTCTCGCAGATGCCGCCCGACGCCGGCCCGCCGGCGCTGGCATGGGGGCTGGTCGGCAAGGGCCTGTTCGGCGTGCTGGTGATCATCCCCATTGCCGGGCTGACGTTCCGGGCGCTGGATCCCGATGAATTCGCCCATGGCTACCGCAGCAAGAACCTGATGCGGCAGGTCGCCAGCTCCTTTGCCTCGGCGCTGGGTGCGGTGCTGCTGCAGAACCGCCAGTTCGCGGTGCACGACAGCCTGCTGCACGCGGTGGGCCAGCGCCCCGCCGAAACCGAACACTGGATGGCTGCCATGCAGGCGGCATTGGCCGCGCGCGGCTTCGATGCGGCGCAGGCCCACCTGGGCGCGCTCGCGCAACTGAGCGCGCTGATCGAGCAGCAGGCCAGGCTGATTGCCTGCGAGGATATCTATCGGCTGATTGCGGTGCTGGCGCTGGGCGCGGCGGCGTACATGCTGCTGCAGCGGCGGCTGCCCTGAAGCCCGCGCGAGCGGCTATGCGCAAGCGGTGCGACGACTGGAACTACTGCGGAACAGACGCGGAATCTTGGGGAGAAGCGAAGGCACCGCGCACGAGGCGATGGCGCGGACGGGTCGCAGTGCCGGCGGATGCGGCACCGGCGAAGTACCTGCTCAGAACAGCGACAGCTGGCGCATGCCGAAACCGATGGTCTCTTCCACGCGCGCACGGGCATGGGCCAGCGAGCCTTCTGCGCCAGAGTAATTGCCGGCGGCCCAGTGGTAGACCACGGGGATATCGCCGCGCTCGGACAGGCGCACTTCGCCAAGCTTGTCGCCGCGTTCGTTGCGGTAGAAGTGTGAGCGATAGCCGCGCTCCCAGTGGGGGGCGACAACCTTCTTGCGCCGCCGGGGCTTCGGCGCGGAGCCGGCGGTGGACGTCGTGGACGTCAGTCGCCGCGCTCTATCGGTACCCGGCGTGATGGCGCGGGTGAAATCCAACTGCATAGACTTCCTCTTTGTCGATTCAGCAGAACCAGGGTCGGCGGGGGCTGCCGCCGCATGCTTCGTGCATCGCAGTCGAGATAATACCTGCTGGCGCGCTTTCTGTAAGCAGTTCGTTGCGCTGAATCCCGCCTCCGGCAAGGCTTAGCGGGCCGTATACCGGCTTCGTATACGTGTCGGTATACGTCGGGGTATACGGCCCGCGCGGGCAGCAAAGCCTTGCCAGTTAACGGCTTGCGGGCAGTCTGGCGTGCCCGCGGCAATCAGCCCAGGTCGAGCGGAATGAAGATGCGCGCATCGTCGCGCTGCACCAGCAGTGCCACCTGCTTGCCCGATTTCGATACCAGCGACCTGAGCTGCTCGGCCGAGCTGATGGGCGTGCCGTTGAGCGACAGGATCACGTCGCCCGGCTGGATGCCGACGCGCGCAGCGGGACCGGCCACGTCCTCGACCACCAGGCCGCCGTCGATGCCGCTGTCACGCTTCTCTGCCGGCGTGAGCGGGCGCACCGCCAGCCCCAGCCGGCCGCCAGCCTCGCTGCTGCCGCCCTTCTGTGCGACGGCCCGGTCCTTGGCCGTGCCCACCGTCACCGACAGCGTCATCGGCTGGCCCTTGCGGATGATCTTCAGCGAAGTCTGCGTGCCCGGCTTGATATCGGCCACGTGCTCGGGCAGGTCGCCCGAATGGTCGATCACGTCATTGTCCAGCTGCATGATGACGTCGCCGGGCTTCAGGCCAGCGCGCGCGGCCGGGCTGTCGGGCTCGACCGAGTTGACCAGCGCACCGGTGGGCTTGGGCAGCCCGAACGATTGCGCCAGCGCCTGGTTCACCTCCTGCACGCTGATGCCGAGGCGCCCGCGCGTGACCTTGCCATGCGCCACCAGCTGCTGCTGTACCTTGGTGGCCACGTCGATCGGGATCGCGAACGACAGGCCCTGGTAGCCGCCGGTCTGGCTGTAGATCTGCGCGTTGATGCCGACCACCTCGCCGCGCTGGTTGAACAGCGGCCCGCCCGAGTTGCCGGGATTGACGGCAACGTCGGTCTGGATGAACGGCACATAGGTATCGTCCGGCAGCGAGCGCGACTTGGCGCTGACGATGCCCGCGGTCACCGTGTTCTCGAAGCCATAGGGAGAACCGATCGCCAGCACCGGCTCGCCCACGCGCACCCGCGAAGGATCGCCCAGGCGCACGGCCGGCAGGTTCCTGGCATCGATGCGGATCACGGCCACGTCGGTCTGCGGATCGCTGCCGAGCACCTTGGCCTTGAACTCGCGGCGGTCGGTCAGCTTGACGGTGACCTCCTGCGCGCCGTCGACGACGTGCGCATTGGTCAGGATCAGCCCGTCCGGGCTCACGATAAAGCCCGAGCCCAGTCCGCGCACCAGTTGCTGCTGGCCACCCTGCGGACCCTGGAGCTGCGGCCCGAAACGCTTGAAGAACTGGAACAGGGGATCGTCCGGATCGATGCCCGGCGGCATCTGCGCCGAGGTGCGCTGGGCGCGCGCGGTGACGCTGATATTGACCACGGCGGGCCCGTACTGTGCCACGATGCCGGAGAAATCCGTCGGTGCGGCCACGGCGGCCACCGGCTGCGCAGGCGCTGCGGCTGGCGCAGGTGCCGCGTACCCCGGCGTGATGACTTCCTTCTGCAGATAGGCATAGCCGCCGCCAAGGGCGGCAAGGGCCGCGATACCAACGGCCGTGCGAGCAATGGTCTGGCGCATCATGTGTGGTTCCTTTCCTTGAGCATCAGGCGTCGGCATTTTGCGACGCAACACGGTCATGCTAGCGACCCAGACTTAAAACAGACTTAAGGATCAGCACCTGGCCATGCACGGGCGTATCGAGCACATTTCGGGAAATGAAAATTTATATTGCGCACAATCTAATTGCGTCTAATATATCGTCATGGAACGCGACACGGACCCCTCCCCAGATTTGCTGTTACTGGATCGCCAGCTGTGCTTTGCGCTGTATTCGAGCTCACTGGCCATGACCAAGTTGTACAAGCCGCTGTTAAGTGAGCTTGGACTTACTTATCCGCAATACTTGGTGATGCTAGTGTTGTGGGAGGCAGAAACGCTGACGGTCTCGGAACTCGGCGCGCGGCTGGCGCTGGACTCGGGGACGCTGACGCCGCTTTTGAAGCGGCTGGAGACGGCGCGGCTGGTCACGCGCACACGTGACGCAGCCGACGAACGGCGGGTGCTGGTCAGCCTGACCGACTCCGGCCACGCATTGCGCCAGCGCGCAGCGCGTATTCCTGAACAGATGTTGTGCGCCACGCAGTGCCCGGTCGAAGAGATCCAGGCCCTGACGCAGCGCCTGCATGCACTGCGGTCGACGCTTGAACAGGCGCGGACCGATTCCAGCCTGCCGGACTGACGGCAAGCATTGATACGCCCCTCTCGGGCAACAAACCGGAGCCTTAGATGAAACTCGAAAAAGTCGTTTATACCGCCCATGCCACCGCCACCGGCGGCCGTGACGGCCGTGCCACCACGTCCGACGGCCAGCTCGACGCCAAGCTGGCCGTGCCCAAGGAAATGGGTGGCGCCGGCAATGGCCTGAATCCGGAACAGCTTTTTGCTGCCGGCTATTCGGCCTGCTTCCTGGGCGCCATGCGCTACGTGGCCGGCCAGCAGAAGATCACCGTGCCCGCCGATGCCACGATCGAAGGCGCGGTCGGCATCGGCCCGATCCCTCAAGGCTTCGGTATCCAGGTCGAACTGAAGATCTCGCTGCCGGGCTTCGAGCGCGAGGCTGCCGAAAAGCTGGTCGAACAGGCGCACCAGGTGTGCCCGTACTCGAACGCGACGCGCGGCAATATCGACGTGACGCTGACTGTGGTCTGATCCTGCAGGCATGGAAAAGGCCGGTATCGCGAAGGCGATACCGGCCTTTTTGTTTTGTCGCCCTGCGGCTACTGGGCCGGCTCGCCTGTTGGCAGTTGCGCGCAAAATGCGCGCTTTTGCGTCGAACTCAAGCGCTTGATCTCGATTTCCGCTTTCAACGCTTCCGACTTCGTGTCGAAGCGCAATTGGCCCAGGACGCGTATCGGCTTGCGCGATCGCGTGTATTTAGCGCCTTTTCCGGACAGATGCTCGGCGAAGCGGCGGGCAACATCGGTCGTGATCCCGGTGTAGATGGAATCGCCGGTGCATTCGAGCAGATAGAGGTACCAGGCGCTGTCAGCCGACATGGATGGGTAAAGGGGGATTCAGCGGTAATGGTATTACGCCGGAGCGGCGGCGGCGAGCCATTCCATCTTGCGCCGCGCCAAAGCAAAAACCCCCAGCCTTTGGGGCTGGGGGTTCTGCGGTATAAGAGCCTGGCGATGACCTACTTTCACACGGGAATCCGCACTATCATCGGCGCGGAG
>NZ_JBYSZI010000103.1:0-13659 GCF_058787075.1 Cupriavidus sp. FW305-46 | reverse complement strand
CCACAGCACCCCGCCCAGCCCCGCCAGCGCCGCGCCCGCGACGAACACGCCGATAAACAGGCGCCGCACGCGGTAGCCAAGCGCTTCGACCATCTCGCGGTTCTCCACGCCGGCGCGGATCAGCAGGCCGATGCGGGTGCGATTCAGCAGCAACAGCATGGCGATAAAGATCACCAGCCCCAGCGCCATCGCGATCAGCCGGTATTTCTCGATCGCGGCATCGCCCAGCAGCACCGCGCCGCGGAAGGTGGTGGGCACCTGCAGCGCGATGGTCTCGGGGCCCCAGATCGCCTTGATCAGCTGCTCGGCCACGATCATGCCGCCCATCGTGATCAGGATCTGCTTCAGGTGCTGGCCGTAGACCGGGCGCACCACCACGCGCTCGAAGAACAGCCCGACCGCGCCGGCTGCGACCATTGCGGCTACGATCGCCAGTGCAAACACCGACAGGTTCAACGCCAGGCTGTCGGCCTCGACCCAGCCTGCCAGTGGCAGCAGGACCGAGGCGGCCACATAAGCGCCCAGCGCGATGAAGGCGCCGTGGCCGAAGTTGAGCACATCCATCAGGCCGAACACCAGCGTCAGGCCCGACGAGACGACGAAGATGATCATTCCCATCGCGAGCCCGGCAATGGTCAGCGTGAGCCAGGTCGACGGGCTGCCGACCAGCGGATAGGCCAGCAGCATCAGCAGCGGCGCCAGCGCCAGCGGGGTCCAGTCGAGCCGTACCTTGGGCAGGTCCGACGGTGCGGCGGCCGGCAATGTCGTTGAAGTGGTCATGTGTGTTGTCCCGCGTTACTGGTGCGCCGCCAGCGACAGCCCCAGCAACTTCTGCTGCAGCCCGTCGTCTTCAGCCAGCGCCGCCATCGTGCCCGTGTGCACCGTCCGCCCATCGTCCATCACCGCCACCGTATCCCCCACCGACTTCGCCATATGGAAGTTCTGCTCCACCAGCAGGATCGACACCTCGGTCTGCTTGAGCTCGCGGAACACATGGATCATGTTCTGGATGATGGCCGGCGCCAGGCCCTTGGTGGGCTCGTCGACGATCAGCAGCTGGCGCGGCTCGATGATGGCGCGCGCTACCGACAGCATCTGCTTCTGCCCGCCCGACAGCACGCCGGCGCGCTGCTGCCAGAAGGTCCTAAGCGCCGGAAACATGCGGAACACCCAGTCCAGCCGGCGCTCGTCGATGGCGCCGGTGCGCGCTGCCAGGCGCATGTTTTCGGCCACGGTCAGGTCGGAGAACACGCTCATGTTTTCCGGCACGTAGGCAATGCCGGCCTGCGCGATCGCGGGCGTGCTGTGGCGCGTGATGTCGGTGCCGTCAAAGGTCACCGTGCCGGTGCTGGCCTGCCACAGGCCCATGATGGTGCGCAGCGTGGTGGTCTTGCCGGCGCCGTTGCGCCCCAGCAGCATGGTCACGCCGCCGCGCGGCACCTCGAAGCTGACGCCGTGCAGGATGTGGTACGGGCCGATATGGGTCTGCACGCCCTGTAAACGCAGGATCGGCCCGGTTGCTTGTGCGTCAGCCATGGCTGCCCTCCTCTTCCGGCATGCCCAGGTAAGCCTGCTGCACCACCGGCGAGGCGATCACCTCGGCCGGGTCGCCGTCGGCCACCAGGGTGCCGTTGTGCAGCACGATGATGCGGTCGGCCAGCGAGCGCACCACGTCCATCTTGTGTTCGACCAGCAGCACGGTCTTGCTGCGGTCCTGGCGGATCTCGCGGATCAGGTCAAGGATCACCGGCACTTCATCCACGCTCATGCCCGCGGTGGGCTCGTCGAACATGAACACGCGCGGCTGCAGCGCCAGCAGGATGCCGACCTCCAGCTTGCGCTGGTCGCCGTGCGGCAGCGAGGCCACCGTCAGCTGGCGCTTGCCGGCCAGCGCCACGCGCTCCAGGATCGCCATGGCCTGCGCCTGCACGTCGCGGTGGCTGGTCCACATCGAGAACAGGTCGATGCCGCGCTGCTGGCGCGCCTGCACCGCCAGGCGCACGTTCTCCAGCACCGACAGCTGCGGGAACAGGCTGGTCAGCTGGAAAGCGCGGCCGATGCCACGGCGCGTCTTCTGCGACACCGGCAGGCGCGTCACGTCCTCGCCATCCAGCAGGATCTGCCCGGCCGTGGGCGGCAACTGGCCCGAGACCAGGTTGAAGTACGTGGTCTTGCCGGCGCCGTTGGGGCCGACGATGCAGGTCAGCTCGCCGGGCCGGAACGCGCACGACACCGCATTGACGGCCACATGGCCGCCAAAGCGGATGGTCAGGCCGCGCGTCTCCAGCAGCGGCTGCGCCGCGGCGGCAGTCGCGCCGGCGTGCCCGGCGGCCGGCTGCGACGGCGCCGGCGCGGACCGGGTGAAGGATGCTGGCGCGTTCATCAGCGGTGGTTGCGCACGGGCACGGCCATTTCTTCGGGCTTGATCTCGCGCACGAGCTCAGGCACGCCCCAGGCGAAGGCCGGATCCACCTTGATCTTGAAGTGGTACATCGACTGCATGGCCTGGTGGTCTTCCTTGCGGAAAGTCATCTTGCCCTTGGGGGTGTCGAATGACATGCCTTCCATCGCCGTGATCAGCTTCTCGGTGCCGGTCTCGCCGCTGGTCTTCTTCAGCGCCTCCACCAGCGCGATGCCCGCGGTCATGCCGCCGGCCGTGAAGAAATCGGGCGGCGCCTTGAACTTGCTGTAGTGGTTGGACACCAGCCACTCATTGGCCTTGTTCTTGGGAATGCCGAAGTAGTAGTACGTAGCCCCTTCCATGCCCGGGAAGTTCTTGTAGCTGGCCATCGCCGGCAGGATGTTGCCGCCCGTGGCAATCTCGATGCCGTAGCGCTTGGGATCCAGATCCGCGATCTTGAACGGGTTGCCGGCACCGGCCCAGATAATGAAAATCACCTTGCGACCCGGCTTGTCCTTGAGCGAATCAAACAGCCGCTGCGCGCCTGCGGTGAAGTCCGTGGTGCTGGTCGGCAGGTATTCCTCATGCACGACCCTGGCGTTCTTCAGCGCGCCCTTGAAGGCCTTGACGCCGTCGCGGCCAAAAGCGTAGTCCTGCGCCAGCGTGGCGATCTGCACGCCCGGCTTGTCCAGCGCCACGGCGTTGGAGATTGCGTCCTGCGACGAGTTGCGGCCGGTGCGGAAGATATAGCGGTTCCACTTGTCGCCGGTGATCGAGTCGGCCACCGCGGGTTCGACCAGCAGTACCTTCTTGTATTCCTCTGCCACCGGCAGCATCGCCAGCGCGGTGCCGGAAGAGGTGGGGCCGACCGCGATATCGGCGCGGTCGTCGCTGTAGGCGGCGGCCAGCTGGGCCTTGGCCACGTCCGGCTTGCCCTGGGTGTCTTTCTCGATCACCACCAGCTTGTTGCCGTTGACGGTCATGGTGCCGTTGGTGGCGTATTCCAGACCCATCATCAAGCCGGTCTGGGTCTGCTTGGCGTAGGCCTCGAGCGCGCCGGTCTTGTCATAGACGTGCGCGATGCGGATGTCCTTGGCCAGCGCGGTGCCGGCGGCAAGCAGGCCGGCGGCCATGACCAGGGCACGTACGGCGAGTGGGTTGCGTTGCATTGCTGTCTCCTGTGTTCGGTCTCGTTTGTCTTTGTCTGGATGAAACCTGCTGCAACTGCCTGGGAAAGCTCTACAAACTATTCGCGCGCGCGCCCTGCCAGGAAGCACCGCATGCCGTCGGCAGTCTCGGCGCTGGCGATCTGTGCGACAAAGGCCGCGCGCTCGCGCTCAAGGCCGGCCGCCAGGGTGTCGGCGTCCCAGCGCAACAGCGCGCGCGTGCGGGCCACGCTGCCCGGCACCTTGCGCATGACGCCACGCGCCAGCGTCGCGGCATCGGCCTCGGCCGAACCCGGTGCGGCCAGCGCAGTCGCCAGCCCGAGCGCCGCCGCCTCCGGCGCGGCGACGATCGTATTGTTCAGCTGCCAGGCGCGCGCCCGCGGCGTGCCGACCAGCTGCGGCAGCATCGCGGTCCAGCCGCCGTCCGGGCTGAAGCCAACCACCGTGTAGTACGGCGCGATGCGCGCATCCCGCGCCAGCACCGCCATGTCGCACGCCAGCACCAAACCCAGCGAGCCGCCCGTCAGCCAGCCCTCCACCGCCGCCACCACCGGGCAGCGCAGCGCTGCCAGGCGCAGGATCGAACGGTTCAGCAGTGCCAGCAGCCGGTCGGCGTAGCTGGCTATCGCGTCGCCCTGCGCAGCGAATGCCGCGACATCGCCGCCGGTGGAGAAATTTTTCCCGGCATGCGTCAGCACCACGGCATGAATCGCCGGGTCGGCTTCAATCTCGTCCAGCGCGGCGAGCAGCGCTTCCAGCAACTCGGGCACCAGGCTGTTGTGCCGCTGCGGCCGGTTCAGGCGCAGCAGCGCCACGCCATCGGCGCGCGCCCACTGCACCAGGGGTTCTGCGTGGGCGTTCATCGCGGCTGCAGGCCGTGCGAGATCAGGTCGAAAGCGGTGTCGACCACCTTCTCCATCGAAGGCGGGCGCTTCCAGCGCGCATAGCGCATGCCCAGGAAGTTGCTGATGCCGATCAGGCACCAGGCGCGCACCTCGGCATCGCCGGGCACGATCTCGCCCTGCTCTTCGGCGCGCGTCAGGCGCCGGCTGTAGAGCTCGGCAAACACCTGGAAATAGCTGCTGTAGATGGTCTCATCGACCGAGTACGAATCAAGCACGATCCGGTACAGGTTCTTGTGGCGCGAAACGAAAGAGAGAAATGCCTTCAGCCCCAGGCGCTCGGCTTCCATCTGGGTGGCCGCGGCGGCAACGTGCTTGCGCAGGTGGGCGCGCACCAGTTCCAGCATGTGCGCGACCAGCGCGCGGAAGATGTCTTCCTTGTCCTTGAAATACAGGTAGAAGGTGCCCATCGCGACCTTGGCTTCCTGCGTGATCTCGGAGATCGACGCGGCGTAATAGCCTTTCTCACCGAACACCTTCTCGGCCGCGCGCAGCAGCGCCTCGCGCGTCTTCTGCCCGCGCGCGGTCTTGGGCGGGCAGATGCCGCCGGCATGACCGGGTTCGCGGGTTGCGCCGGGTTCGCGGGTTGCGCCGGTTTCGGGCGGTGCGCCCGTGTCGGTCTGGGACATCTTGTCTCCGGTGGCGCTGCGCGCCTTGTCATTGGAATGCCAGCCGCTTCATGTCTGCCGGCGCAGGCAGGTGCCTCCTCCGCGCCTGCCTGCGCCGGGAATCGCCACTCAGGCAAAACCTGATAGCTGATTCATGTTTCATCGTATAAATTGCCCACCGTGGATGTCAATAGAGAGGCACCCTCACCCGGTGGCATCCAGGCCGCTGCCCTTTACCCTCCTGCCAGGAGAGAACCGTCGTTGGACGCTTCCGATTCGGCATCTGCCGGCCCCGCTTCGCCGCCGTTCGCCAGCCACCCGGCACGCGGCGCCTTGCCAGGCTGGCGCGAAACCGGCCAGGGACGGCCGCTGCTGTTGCTGCACGGCTGGTCCGTCACCGGCGAGGCCTTCGACGGCCAGCGGGCGCTCGCACTGGCGGGAATCCGCGTGATCGCGCCCGACCATGCCGGCCACGGCCTGTCGCGCGAGCGCGACGGCACCACGATCACGGCGCTGGCGCGCGACGTCGCCGGACTGGTTGCGCACCTCGGGCTGACAGACGTGGTGGTCGCTGGCTGGTCGATGGGGGCGATGGTGGCATGGGCGCTGCTGCGGGACCATTCGGGTCTTCCGCTGGCAGCGGTCGGCAGCATCGACATGACACCGAGGCTGGTGACCGATGCGGCCTGGCCGCATGGCCTGCACGGCCACTATGAGATTGCGCACGCCGCGCAGATGGCGGCCCGCATCCGGGCCGACTGGCCCCGGCTGGCGCCGTCGGTCGCGCTGGGAATGTGGTCGGCGGGAAGTCGCCCGGAAGGCGCCGCAATGCAACGCATCGCGCACATGGCGGGCCAGTGCGATGCGTTGGCGCTTGCCGCTTTATGGGAAGACATGGCGCGCCAGGATTTCCGGGAGACATTGCGAGCCACCGGGCTGCCGCTGTTCCATTTGTACGGGGAAGCCAGCCGGCTCTATGCGCCCGCGGTGGGCGCCGCCACGCTCGCACTGCGGCCCGGGGCGGGATTCAGCGTGGTGGCCGGCGCCGGCCACAGCCCGCACATGGAGCAGCCGCAGGCGTTCAATGCCGCGCTGCTGGGCCTGATCGCCCGGGCCGCGTCAGGCCAGCAGGCGGTAAGTCCAGAGGCCGAACGCGGTCAGCAGCAGTGAGCCGCCCAGGTGCAGCAGCAGGTGCAGCGCCGCCCAGCCGTAGTCGCCGGCAATCAGGTTCGCCACCACCTCGCTGGAAAAGGTCGAGAACGTGGTCAGCCCGCCAAGGAAGCCGGTGATGGCCAGCAGGCGCCATTCCGGCGGCAGGCCCGCGTGCGTATCGAAGAACCCGACCGCCAGGCCGACCAGGTAGCCGCCCAGCAGGTTGGCCGCCAGCGTGCCATAGGGTAGCGCGGGATTGATCGCGTTCCACAGCACCGCGAAGCCCCAGCGCAGCCACGCACCCGCCGCGGCGCCTAGGCCCACGGCGACAAAGCCGAGCGACCCCATCAGGGCTGGCTCCCGCCCTGCTTCTCCGGTGGTGCGCCAGCATCGTCGCCGCTGGCATTGAACGATGCGATCCCCCAGCGCTGGAGGGCGGCTTCGTCGGTCACGCGGGCGTCGACCCAGCGCGCCCCTTCCGGGGTGTCCTCCTTCTTCCAGAACGGCGCTTCGGACTTGAGGTAGTCCATGATGAACTCGCACGCGGCAAAGGCATTGCCGCGATGCGCCGACGCCACCGCGACCATCACGATCTGGTCCAGCGGCTGCATCGGGCCGACGCGGTGGATGATGGTCACGCCCAGCAGCGCCCAGCGCGCGCACGCAGCCGCCTCGATCTGCGCCAGCGCCTTCTCGGTCATGCCCGGATAGTGCTCCAGCTCCATCGCGCTGACCGCGCTGCCGTCGCTGACATCGCGCACCGTGCCGATAAAGCTGGCCACCGCGCCGACCGCCGGATTGCCGGCACGCAGCGCCGCGACTTCCGCACCGAGATCGAAATCCTCACGCTGCACCCTGACGCTCATCTCAGCCTCCGGTCACTGGTGGGAAAAAGGCGACTTCGCAGCCGTTGGCAATCGCCGTATCGGGGCGCGCCACCGCATGGTCGACGGCCATGCGCAGCGCGCGGCCTTCGGCTAGAGTTTCGGCCCAGGGGCCGCCGCGCTGAATCAGCCAGTGGCGTAATTCGCCCACGGTGCGCACCTCGGCCGGCACCTCGGCGCGCTCTTCGGCCACGCCCAGTTGCTCGCGCACGCTGGCAAAGAATCTGAGTTCGATGATCATCACTGCTTCTGCGTCCTGGTAATACGGGCCGGCTACGCGAGCAGGCCGTCAAACGGAATGAACTGCACGGTATCGCCGCGCGCGATCGGCTGGTTGGGCGGATTGTCGATCAGGCCATCGCCCCATACGGTGGAGGTCAGCACGCCCGAGCTCTGGTTGGGGAACAGGTCCAGCCCCCCCTCGGCATTGATGCGAGCGCGCAGGAACTCATTGCGGCGGTCGCCCTTCTTCAGCTCGAAATCCGCGCGCAGCGGCAGGCGCCGCGGGGTCACGCCGGCCACGCCCTGCAGGCGCAGGATGAACGGGCGCACGAACAGCAGGAAGGTCACGAAGCTGGACACCGGGTTGCCCGGCAAACCCAGGAAGAACGCCGGCTCAGCATCGTTGTTGACCTGCCCGAACGCCAGCGGCTTGCCCGGCTTGATCGCGATCTGCCACATGTCGAGCCGTCCTTCGGCCTCGACCGCGGGCTTGATATGGTCTTCCTCGCCGACCGAAACACCGCCCGAGGTGATGATCAGGTCGTGCCCCTGCGCCGCACGGCGCAGCGTCTCGCGCGTGGTGGCCAGTGTGTCGGGAACGATGCCGAAGTCGCTGACCTCGCAGCCCAGGTTTTCCAGCAGGCCGCGCAGCGTGAAGCGGTTGGAGTTGTAGATGGCGCCCGGCTTGAGCGGCTCGCCCGGCATCGCCAGCTCGTCGCCGGTGAAGAACACGGCCACGCGCACGCGCCGCACCACGTCCAGCTTCGCCTGGCCGACCGATGCGGCCAGCCCCAGCGCCTGCGGCGTCAGCCGCGTGCCGGCCGGCAGGATCACGCTGCCGGCTTCGATATCCTCGCCCGCGCGCCGCACCCATTCACCGGATTGCGGCACGTGGTTGACGATCACGTCCTCGCCCTCGGCGGTGCATTGCTCCTGCATCACCACGGCGTCGGCGCCCGGCGGGATCAGCCCGCCGGTGAAGATGCGCGCGGCGGTGCCGGGTTCCAGCGCGGTGCCGACATGGCCGGCGGGAATCCGTTGCGACACGCGCAGCCGCGTGCCGGCAGCGGGCACATCGCCCGCGCGCATGGCGTAGCCGTCCATCGAGGTATTGTCTGCCGGCGGCACGCGCAGCGTGCTGGTCACGGGCGCGGCCAGCACGCGGCCGTTGGCGTGGAGCGTGTCGATGGATTCAAGCTGCGCCAGCGGACGGGCGGCGCCGAGCAGCGCGTCGAGCGCCTGGGCCATGGTCAGCATCGGGGGGCGGGAAGGTGCTGCGGCTTGGGTCATGGTGCGATGTGGGAAAGTGTTGGCCCACGAAAAACGGCCCGCGCATTGCCGGCACCCACTTGGTTGGGGCAGGCAATCCGGGGGCCGGAGATCGGGCCCGCAGCCTGATTGTAGCGAGTTGGCGCGGGCCCGGCATGCGGCAGCGCCGCAGCGGGCTGCACGCGCCCGCGCGCTTACAGGCCGGTGTGGCCGGCGATGTAGGCCTTGACCTGCGCGGCGTCGGCCGGCATCACTTCAAAGCGCTGCGGCAGGCTCTCGATGCCCTCGAACCTGGCCGGGCGCTCCGGCTCGTGGCCAAGCGCTTCGCGGATGGTGTCGGCGAACTTGGCCGGCAGCGCGGTTTCCAGCACCACCATCGGCACGCCGGCGCCGAGATGCTCGCGCGCCACCTTGACGCCATCGGCGGTATGGGTATCGATGGTGATACCGTAGCGCGACGACAGGTCGCGGATGGTGGCCACGCGGTCGTCATGCGTGCTGCGGCCCGAGACAAAGCCGAACTCGCGGATGCGGTCGAATTCCGGCGTGCCCGACAGGTCGAAGCCGCCCTTCTCTTCCACGTCGCGGAACAGCGCCACCAGCTTGCCGGCGTCCTGGCCGAGCAGGTCGAACACGAAGCGCTCGAAGTTCGAGGCCTTGGAAATATCCATGCTCGGGCTCGAGGTGTGGTACGTCTCGGCCGACTTGCGCACGCGGTAGGCACCGGTGCGGAAGAACTCGTCGAGCACGTCGTTCTCGTTGGTGGCCACTACCAGCTTGTCGATCGGCAGGCCCATCATGCGCGCGATATGGCCGGCGCAGACGTTGCCGAAGTTGCCCGACGGCACGCAGAACGAGACCTTCTGGCCGGGGCCGCTGGTCGCCAGCAGCCAGCCCTTGAAGTAGTACACCACCTGGGCCACGACGCGCGCCCAGTTGATCGAGTTGACGGTGCCGATCTTCTGGCGCGCCTTGTAGTCGAGGTCGTTGGAGACCGCCTTGACGATGTCCTGGCAGTCGTCGAACACGCCTTCGACGGCGAGGTTGAAGATGTTGGCGTCCTGCAGGCTGAACATCTGCGCGGTCTGGAACGCGCTCATCTTGCGGTGCGGGCTCAGCATGAACACGCGGATGCCGCGCTTGCCGCGCATGGCGTATTCTGCCGCGCTGCCGGTATCGCCGGAAGTCGCACCCAGGATGTTCAGCTCCTGCCCGGCGCGGCCCAGCGCGTACTCGAACAGATTGCCGAGCAGCTGCATCGCCATGTCCTTGAAGGCCAGCGTCGGGCCGTTGGACAGGCCCAGCAGTTGCAGCCTGGTGCCGCCCTCTTCACCGAGCGTGCGCAGCGGCGTGATGTCGGCGGTGTTGTCGCCTTCGCGCGCATTGCAGTACACCTCGGGCGTATAGGTCTTGCGCGTCAGCGCGCGCAGGTCTTCGGCAGGAATATCGTCGCAGAACTTGCGTAGGATCTCGTAGGCCAGGTCGGCATACGACAGCTTGCGCCACGCTTCGAGCTCATCGGCGGTGACTTGCGGGTACTGGGTAGGCAGGTACAGCCCGCCGTCCGGCGCCAGGCCGCCCAGCAGGATCTCGGAAAACGATTGCGGCATCTCATGGCCGCGGGTCGACTGGTATTTCATGTGAATCAGCAGGTCCGGCCCTTAGTTCAGTTCTTCCATGCGCAGGCGCGTCACGGCGGACAGCACGGTGGGCAGCGCCTCGATCTTGGCGATCGCCGCGTTGACGTGCTTCTCGCGCGTGATGTGCGTGAGGATGATGATGTCGGTCTGCGGCTCGCCTTCGCGCGATTCCTTCTGCAGCATGGCGTCGATCGAGATGCCGCCCTCGGCCAGGATGCGGGTGATCTCGGCCAGCACGCCGGTCTCGTCGGCCACGCGCATGCGCAGGTAGTACGAGCTGTTGATCTCTTCGATCGGCAGCACCGGCACGCTCGACAGCTCATCCGGCTGGAACGCCAGGTGCGGCACGCGATGGTTCGGGTCGGCGGTGTGCAGGCGGGTCACGTCGACCAGGTCGGCAATCACGGCCGAGGCGGTCGGCTCGGCGCCGGCGCCCTTGCCGTAGTAGAGCGTCGCGCCCACGGCGTCGCCCTGCACCAGCACCGCGTTCATCGCACCTTCGACGTTGGCGATCAGGCGCGAGGCCGGCACCAGCGTCGGATGCACGCGCAGCTCGACACCGTCGTCGCGGCGGCGGGTGATGCCCAGCAGCTTGATGCGGTAGCCCAGTTCCTCGGCGTACTTGATGTCGATGGCTGACAGCTTGGTGATGCCTTCCACGTGGGCCTTGTCGAACTGCACCGGCATGCCGAAGGCGATCGCGCTCATCAGCGTGACCTTGTGCGCGGCATCGACGCCTTCGATGTCGAAGGTCGGGTCGGCTTCGGCGTAGCCGAGCTGCTGCGCTTCCTTCAGCACCACGTCGAAATCGAGGCCCTTGTCGCGCATCTCGGACAGGATGAAGTTGGTGGTGCCGTTGATGATGCCGGCGATCCACTGGATGCGGTTGGCGGTCAGGCCTTCGCGCAGCGCCTTGATGATGGGGATGCCGCCGGCGACGGCAGCCTCGAACGCCACGATCACGCCCTTGCGGCGCGCGGCTTCGAAGATCTCGTTGCCGTGCACGGCCAGCAGCGCCTTGTTGGCGGTGACCACGTGCTTGCCGTTCTCGATCGCCTTGAGCACCAGCTCGCGCGCGATGCCGTAGCCGCCGATCAGTTCGATGACGATGTCGATGTCGGGGCGGTTGACCACCTCGTTGGCATCGCTGACGATCTCCACTTCCCCGTTGGTCAGTTCGCGCGCGCGTTCGGTGTTGAGATCGGCCACGATGGCAATCTCGATGCCGCGGCCGGCGCGGCGGCGAATTTCTTCCTGATTGCGCTTGAGCACGTTGAACGTGCCGCTACCGACGGTACCGATGCCGAGCAGGCCAACTTTGATGGGGTTCATGGACAATCTTCTGAGTTGCTAAGGATGAATTGCGGCGCGGCCCGCGAAATCAGGCCGCTACCTTGCCGTGGCGTTTTCGGTACGCCTCGAGGAAGCGCGCGATGCGGCCGATGGCCTCGCGCAGGTCTTCCTCGTGCGGCAGGAACACGATGCGGAAATGATCGGGCTTGGCCCAGTTGAAGCCCGAGCCCTGCACCAGCAGCACCTTGGACTCCTGCAGCAGTTCGTAGATGAACTCCTGGTCGTCCTGCACCGGGTACATCGACAGGTCGAGCTTGGGAAACAGGTAAAGCGCCGCCTTGGGCTTGACGCAGGTAACACCCGGGATCGCGGTGATCAGCTCGTAGGCCAGGTCGCGCTGGCGGCGCAGGCGCCCGCCTTCGTTGACCAGGTCGTTGATGCTCTGGTAGCCGCCCAGCGCGGTCTGGATCGCCCACTGGCCCGGAACGTTGGCGCACAGGCGCATCGACGACAGCATGTTCAGGCCTTCGATATAGTCGATGGCCGGGCGCTTGTCGCCCGACACCACCATCCAGCCGGCGCGGTAGCCGCACGAGCGGTAGTTCTTCGACAGGCCGTTGAAGGTCACGGTCAGCACATCGGTCGAGAGCGAGGCGATCGAGGTGTGGGTGTGGCCGTCGTACAGGACCTTGTCGTAGATCTCGTCGGCATAGATGATCAGGCCGTGCTCGCGCGCGATGGCGACGATCTCGAGCAGCAGCTCGTCCGAATACAGCGCCCCGGTGGGGTTGTTCGGGTTGATGATGACGATGGCCTTGGTATGCGGCGTGATGCGGGCGCGGATATCGGCCGGATCGGGCATCCAGTCATTGGACTCGTCGCAGATATAGTGCACCGGCGTGCCGCCCGAAAGGCTCACCGCGGCGGTCCACAGCGGGTAGTCCGGCGCCGGCACCAGCACTTCGTCGCCGGCATTGAGCAGCGCGTTGACGGCCATCACGATCAGTTCGGAGGCACCGTTGCCGACATAAATATCGTCCAGGCCAACGCCTTCGATATTTTTTTGCTGGGTATAGTGCATGATCGCCTTGCGTGCGGCGAAAATTCCCTTGGAATCAGAATAACCTGCCGAATTCGGCAGGTTTCGCATCATGTCCTGCTGAATCTCTTCCGGCGCGTCAAAGCCGAACACGGCCAGGTTGCCGATATTCAGCTTGATGATCTTGTGCCCTTCTTCCTCCATCTGCTTGGCCTTTTCCAGCACCGGTCCGCGGATGTCGTAGCAAACGTTATTGAGTTTGTTGGATTTCTGGATGGGTTTCACGGCGATGTCGGGCAAGCGTAGCGTGCCGCGTCGGCGGCACCGGACAGGGAATCTGGGCGAATCTGAATTAATGCCGAAGCCCCGTGCGGAAGCCCCGCGCCGGGGCGACGTCCGCTGCAATGCAACGCGAACGTGGCAGACAGGGAGGCAAAAGCTATAATTTATCGGATTATGACAGACTTCGGCAGGGATTCTTGCATTGCAGCGTGCGCTTGCCGCGCACACGCCAGGCGCCTGCGCACTGTCGTCCATCCTGTCGTCCACACCGTACCCGCCCGGGGTGCCGGCCATCCGCCCCACGGGCCGGCCCGCCAGCCCGCGGCGGCCGCCGCAGAGGCCTCCAAGTGAAACTCCACGCCGACCAGCCCCAGTCGCTCAATACCGTCACGGCCTACGGGCCGGGCTACATCGAGATCAACCTCGTCCGTCACACCAACTCGGTCCTGGTCATGCCCGAGGGCGAAGTCCGGCCCTGGCCGGTCAGCCGCTTCGAAGACCTGGAACCCGCGCATTTCGAGCAGCTGGTGGAACTCGGCCCCGAAGTGGTGCTGCTCGGCACCGGCTCGCGGCTGCGCTTCCCGCACCCGCGCCTGACCGCGTCGCTGTCACGCCGCCATGTCGGGGTGGACGCCATGGACCTGCAGGCCGCCTGCCGCACCTACAACATCCTGATGGCGGAAGGTCGCAAGGTGGCGGCGGTGCTGCTGCTCGAACCCGAAGCCGCCTGATCTTTGCAAAAGTTGAGCCGGCGCCACGCTTGAAGTCCGGCAGGGCGCCCCAATCTGCCCCGCCAAGGTG
>NZ_JBYSZI010000102.1:0-14513 GCF_058787075.1 Cupriavidus sp. FW305-46 | reverse complement strand
CCCCAGCCCCGTTTGCATATCCGCTTCACCCGTTCGCTGTTTGGTCAGGTGTTGATTGCCCTGGTGATTGGCACCACACTCGGCTTGGCATTCCCTGAATTCGCCGCCAAGCTCAAGCCGCTTGGCGATGCCTTTATCAAGCTGATCAAGATGCTGATCGGCCCGATCGTGTTCTGCGTGGTGGTGGCCGGCATCTGCGGCGCCGGCGAGCTGAAGAAGGTCGGCCGCGTCGGCATCAAGGCGGTGGTGTACTTCGAGATCGTCACCACCATCGCGCTGGCGCTTGGCATCCTGCTGGCCTATGTGTTCCAGCCCGGCGTCGGCATGAATGTCGACCCGCGTTCGCTCGATGCGTCGGCCATCGCCGGATTTATCGACAACGCGACCAAGGTGAAGGACCAGGGCACGGTCGACTTCCTGCTCAAGCTGATCCCCAATACCGTGTTCGGCGCCTTTGCCAACGGCGACGTGCTGCAGGTGCTGCTGGTGTCGATCCTGTTCGGCTGCGCGCTGTCGCTGGTGGGCGAGCCGGGCCGGCCGCTGGTCAGGCTGATCGACACCTTCTCGCACACGCTGTTCAAGATGATGGGCTTCATCATCAAGCTGGCGCCGCTGGGCGTGCTGGGCGCGGTGGCCTTCACCGTGGGCAAGTACGGCATCGGCTCGCTCAAGCAGCTGGGCTTCCTGGTATTCCTGTTCTACGGCGCGGTGATCATCTTCGTGCTGTTGGTGCTGGGCACGATCATGCGCGTGTGCGGCTTCTCGGTGATCAAGCTGATCCGCTACCTGCGCGCCGAGCTGCTGGTGGTGCTGGGCACGGCCTCGTCCGACAGCGTGCTGCCGCAGGTGATGAAGAAGCTGGAGTTCATGGGGATCAAGAAGTCGGTGGTGGGCCTGGTGATCCCGACCGGCTACTCGTTCAACCTCGATGCGTTCTCGATCTACCTGACGCTGGCCGCGGTCTTTATCGCGCAGGCGACCAACACGCCGCTGGCGATGGGCGACCTGCTCGGCATCCTGGCGGTGGCGCTGGTCACCTCCAAGGGCGCGCACGGCATCCCCGGCTCGGCCATCGTGATCCTGGCCGCGACACTGTCGGCACACCCGGCGATTCCCGCCATCGGGCTGGTGCTGGTGCTGTCGGTGGACTGGTTCATCGGCATCGCGCGTGCACTGGGCAACCTGATCGGCAACTGCGTGGCGACCGTGGTGGTGGCCGCCTGGGAGAAGGATATCGACCGCGAACGGGCCCATGGCGTGCTCAACGGCACCATTGAAGCGACCGACCTGGATGCGGGTCTGGCCGCGATGGCGGAGGACGGCGTGGACGCCGGATCTCCGGTCGCCGTGCCAGGGCGGTAGTCCACTGCATCAGATGAGCTCGCCCCCGCTGGACTGCGCCTCGGGGACGATTCATCTGCCGCAGTAGACTAGAATCACACATCTCCCCAACCGCGCAGCCCCTGCGCAAGTGCGCTGCCATGCCCGAGCATATCGATCCTGACATGACCGCCGAAGCGATCGCCGAAGACATAGTCGCGGCCATCGTTTCGCACCGCCTGCCGCCCGGCACCAAGCTGCGCGAGGAGGCCCTGGCCAGTGTCTACCGCGTCAGCCGCACCAAGGTGCGCGCGGCGCTGCTGATGCTGTCCAAGGACAAGGTCATCCAGATCGTGCCCGACAAGGGTGCCTTCGTGGCCAAGCCCAGCGCCGAGGAGGCGCGCGAGGTCTTCGCGGTGCGCCGCATCCTGGAAGCGGCGCTGGCGCGCGAGTTCGTCGCCAAGGCGACCCCGGCCGACTACAAGCGCATCGACCGCCACCTGGCGGCCGAACGCAAGGCGCTGGCTGGCAGCGATGCGCAGGTGCGCACCCGGCTGCTTGGCGACTTCCATATCGTGCTGGCCGAGGTGGTCGGCAACGGCGTGCTGACCGAGATGATGCGCGAGCTGTCGACGCGCAGCGCGGTCATCACCATGCTGTACCAGTCGCGCCGCGACGCGGCCTGCTCGTCGGACGAGCACCGCGAATTCATCGAGGCCGCCCGTGCCGGCGATGTCGAGCGGGCCGTCACGCTGATGGTGGACCACCTCGGCCACGTGGAAGGTGCGCTGCATTTCGAGGAAACCGCGCCGGTGTCGCGCGGCAAGGACCTGGTGACCGCGCTGCTCGCGTAGGCGTCTGCTTGACGTGAGTCAAAGCGGCCACTGCCGCCCGCGCGCACACTTGACCCCGCCATGAAGACGCGGGGGCGCACTTCATGAGCACTCTGCCTTCCGGCACCTCATCGTCGGAAGGCTGCCCGCACGCTGCAACGGTGTGCGGGCTTTCTTTTTTCTGAGGACTGGGTTTTGCGCTGCGGAATGGCGCCCTGTCCCGCCGCTTGGCCGCGACGCAGTCCCGCACCCGTTTTTTCCTTTCCCGCCAGCTAGTTGCAGCGCCTGGAAGGCATTCCCGGCGCCGCCATTGTTGCGTCCGCGGTGGCCGGCATTGCCGGCAATACGCGAGATCGAATCCCGGCTTCGGGTTAGGATGCCGGAGGCCCGAGCCAGAGGCCGGCGCCGCCCCCCGCAGGATCCGGGGCGGACGCACACCAGAACAGAAACATGGAGACCGTCATGCGCCATCGCGCGATACCTGCGCTGCAGCCACGCCGCCGGCGCTAGCTCTCCCCTGCATTTCGCAACGCCACGGTCCTGCCTGACGCCGGATCGCGGCCCGCATCGCCTGACCATCGATCGAGAGGACTTCCCATGCCCAGTGCCTTCCGCCCCGACGCCTTTGCCGGCAAGACCGTATTCGTCGCCGGCGCCTCCTCCGGCATCAACCTCGGCATCGCGCACGGCTTCGCGCGCGCCGGGGCGAAGCTGGCGCTGATCAGCCGCACCGCCGAGCGCATCCAGGCCGCCGCCGACACCATCACCGCGGCCGGCGGCACCGCCATCGGCATGGCCGCCGACGTGCGCGACTATGCCGCCGTGGAAGCGGCCTTCGCGCGCGCCCAGGACGAACTGGGGCCGATCGACGTGGTGATCTCCGGCGCCGCGGGCAACTTCCTCGCGCCCGTGGTCGGCATGTCCGCCAATGCCTTCAAGACTGTGGTCGATATCGACCTGCTCGGCACCTTCAACGTGTTCCGCGCCAGCTTCGACCACCTGGCCAAGCCGGGTGCGTCGCTGATCGCGATCACCGCGCCGCAGGCGGTCAACGCCATGATGTTCCAGGCCCATGCCTGCGCCGCCAAGGCCGGCATCAACATGCTGATCAAGTGCCTGGCGATGGAATGGGGCCCGGCCGGCGTGCGCGTGAACGGCATCTCGCCCGGCCCGATCGCCGACACCGAAGGCATGGCCCGGCTGGCGCCCACGGCCGAGATGGAGGCGCGCTACAAGGCCCGCCTGGCGCTGCGCGACTACGGCACCAAGGACGATATCGCCGATGCCGCGATGTACCTGAGCAGCGACAACGCGCACTACGTCACCGGCACCATCCTCGACTGCGACGGCGGCAGCAAGCTGGGCGACGCCTCCGCCGACGCGCTGAAGAAGCCGCAGTAAGTTTCCGCACCCGCACCGAACCACGACCAAGCAACAAGGAGAACCACCCATGACGGCATCCGTCCTCTATCAAGCCAGCGAAAGCGTGGCCACGCTGACCCTGAACCGCCCGGACGTGCTCAACGCGATGAACGGCGACCTGATGCGCGAGCTGCGCGAGGGCGTTGAGCGCGCCTCCGGCGACGCCGGCGTGCGCGCCGTGCTGATCACCGGCGCGGGCCGCGGCTTCTGCGCCGGCGCCGACCTGGCCGCGCGCGGCAAGGATGGCATCTCCGATTCCGGCACGCTGCTGCGCGAGCGTTACCACCCGATCATCATGGCGCTGCGCCAGATGCCCAAGCCGGTCGTCACCGCTGTCAACGGCGTGGCCGCCGGTGCCGGCATGAGCCTGGCGCTGGCGGGCGACGTGGTGCTGGCGGCCCGCTCGGCCAGCTTCCTGCAGGCATTCTCCAAGATCGGCCTGGTCCCGGACGCCGGCAGCACCTACTTCGTGCCGCGCTATGCCGGCGAGATGCGCGCCCGCGCACTGGCCATCCTGGCCGAGAAGATCGATGCCGAGGAAGCACAGCGCATCGGCCTGGTGTGGAAGGTCCACGCCGACGACGCGCTGCAGGACGAGGCCGGCAAGCTGGCCCGCCACCTGGCCACCATGCCGACCATGGCCTACGGCATGATCAAGGAAGCCCTGAACCAGAGCTTCGACAACGACCTGGCCGCGCAGCTCGAAGTGGAAGCCACGCTGCAGTCGCGCGCCAGCCGCAGCGATGACTGCAAGGAAGGCGTAGCCGCCTTCATGGAGAAGCGCAAGCCGCAGTTCAAGGGCCGTTGAGAACCCGCATCACAAGGAGCCAGCGCATGAGCGCCAGCAGCAACGAACGTATCCTCGTCACCATCGAAGACGGCGTCGCCGACGTCCGCCTGAACCGCCCCGACAAGATGAACGCGCTCGACCAGGCCATGTTCGACGCACTGATCGAGACCGGCGAGCAACTGGCGCGCATGCCCGACCTGCGCGCCGTGGTCCTGTCAGGCGAGGGCCGCGCCTTCTGCGCGGGGCTGGACATGGGCCGCATGGCGGGCATGTTGTCGGACGGTGGCGGCGAATCCCACAACGACAGCATCGGCGCGGGCCGCCTCGGCAAGCGTACCAACGGCATGTCCAATCGCCCGCAGTACGCGTGCATGGTCTGGCGCGAACTGCCGGTGCCGGTCTTCGCCGCGGTCCACGGCGTGGCTTTCGGCGGCGGGCTGCAGGTGGCGCTGGGCGCTGACGTACGCTACGTCGCGCCCGATACCAGGCTGTCGGTCATGGAAATGAAGTGGGGGCTGGTGCCCGACATGGCCGGCATGGTGCTCACGCGCGGCCTGGTGCGCCCCGACGTGCTGCGCGAGCTGATCTACAGCGCGCGCGTGCTGAGCGGCACCGAAGCCTGCGAACTGGGCCTGGGCACCTACCTCGCCGACGACCCGCGCGCCGCGGCGCTGGAAGCCGCGCGCCAGGTGGCACAGAAGAACCCGGATGCGATCCGCGCAGCCAAGCGCCTGATGGCGGTGGTGGAGCGCGGCGACAATGCCCTCATCCTGCAGGCCGAGTCCGACGAGCAGGACCGGCTGGTCGGCTCGCCCAACCAGCGCGAGGCAGTGCTGGCCAATATGCAGAAGCGCGCGCCGCGCTTCGAGCCGGCGGGCTGAAGCAAGCCGCTCAGTGGTGGTGCGCGGCTCGCCGGCGGCGCCACCACAACGCATAGACCACCACATTGACCACCAGCACCACCGCGCCGAGCCACAGCTGCACCGCGGGCGTGAGCCCGGCCGGATAGATCAGCGGCAACAGGTAGCGCTCGACAAAACCGCCGCTGTAGCCCGCCTGTCCCGCGGCCCGGCGCAGCATGTTTTCCAGCGGCGTCAGCGGGCAGATCCAGCCGGACCATTCGATCAGCACGCCCCACACCGCCGCCGGCAGGTGCAGCCATGCGACACGCGGCCAGCGCAACACCAGCAGGCCGCCCGCCACCACGAACAGGATAAACAGCCCGTGCACGAGGACCACCAGGTCGGCCAGCCAGGCTGTGATCGGCATCGCGCTCGGCGGCGGCCTCAGTTGCCGCCCGCCGTGTCCATCCAGTAGCCCGGGCGCGCGAACTGCGCCTTCAGGTGCTCGATGAAGAAACGGATCTTGGCCGGCACCGGGCGCTGCTGCGGGTACACGGCAAGGATGTCGTAGGCCGGCAGCGCGTATTCGTCCAGCACCGTGATCAGCTCGCCGCTCTCCAGCTGCGGCAGGATCTCCCAGGTCGAGCGCCAGCCCAGGCCCAGGCCCTCGCCGGTCCAACGGTGCAGCAGCTCGCCGTCGTTGCAGTCCAGGTTGCCGTTGACGCGCACGGTCACGGTCTTGCCGTTCTGGCTGAAATACCAGCCGCGCTGCTGGCCGCCCTGCAGGTTGAACGCCAGGCAGTTGTGCTGGGCCAGGTCGTCCAGCGTCTGCGGCACGCCGTACCTGGCGAAGTACGCCGGCGTGCCGCACACCACGCGCTTGTTCGAGGCCAGCTTGATCGCGACAAAGTTCGGGTCGATGGCGCCGCCGATACGGATGCCGACGTCATAGCCTTCGCGCACCAGGTCGACCACGCGGTCGGTCAGGTTGAATGAGATCTGCACTTCCGGGTTGGCCGAGAGGAACGCCGGTGCGTGCGGTGCCACGTGTTTGCGCCCGAACGCCGCCGGTGCCGAAACGATCAGGTGGCCGGTGGCCTTGTGCTTGCCTTCGGCGATCAGCATCTCGGCGCGGTCCAGGTCGGCCAGCGCCTTCTTGCACTGCTCCATGAACACCGCGCCCTGCTCGGTCACGGCGATGCGGCGCGTGGACCGGTGCAGCAGCTTGACGCCGATGCGGGCTTCCAGCGCGTTGATGCGGCGGCCGATCATCACCGGCGTCACGTTCTGCGTGAGCGCCGCGGCCGCCATGCTGCCGTGCTCCACCACGGCGATAAAGGCTTCGATTTGCTTGAGTTTGTCCATCGGATATTCGTCTCCCGGGCGCCATTGTGCGGCATCCCCGGGGATGTGGCATCCCTGCGCGGCTGATGGGCAGGATCGCGGCATCCGCATACGGCTGTGTCAGGGCCGCTGCCAGGGGCAGGTCGCGTCACCCGCAGCCGGTGCGGAATCAGGCGGCCGGAGCCGCGCGCGCCCTGACCTGCGCGTTCATCTCGGCCGCTTCGCCCAGCACATGGGCCAGCCGCCGCAGCGGCCGGCTGCATTGCACGTGCAGGTACAGGTAGCAGGCCGCGCCGGTCACCACCATCACGCCGTAGAGCCACAGCAGCGTCCCGGCCATGGCCTGCTGGCGCGGCAGTGCCGCCACCACGGCCGCGGCCGGCGCCAGTGCCAGCAGCCCTGCCAGGGTGCGCGCAGCACCTTCCCACAACCGCAGTTGCAACACCACGCGCCGCTGGCGCGCCTGCAGCTGCGGCGGCGGGATGCGCGCCAGCCGGCGCAGCAGCGCATCCTCGGCTGCGCTGTGGCGGTCCATCTCGGCGGCCTGCCAGCGCAGCGGATGGCGCAGCCTGGCCAGCACGGTGCCGGCGCGCGTGAGTCCGGCGCCGACATAGCAGGCGGCCGACAGGGCCAGCAGCACCTCGAAGGTCCGCAGCGACCACGGCGGCACCGGTTGCTTGAGCCACAGCCGCCAGACGGCCAGGGCCACGCCGCTCAGGATGGTCGCGACCAGCGCCGCGATAAAGCCCACCCACAGCGCGCGCCCGAGGCGGCCGCCCGGCATCGGAGGGTCGGCAGCCGGCCCGGGCGGGACGGCGGCAAGCGCTTCAAGCAGTTCGTAGGTAGACGGCAGCCTGGAATACATGGTCGGCCCGGATGGCGAAGAATCCCGTCATTTTGCCGCACTGCGCTGCGGCGGCCGGCCGGCGCGGGCGCGTACCCACCGCTGCGCTGCGTGCCCGTACCGTCACACCACATATCCAATTGCGTACCCCGGCATACCCCCGCCGACCGTCCGATCTGGCTTCCAAGGCGATATTGCGTACCCCAGGTATCGAATCAACTGATCTCCCTTCTGTTTATCCCACCCCGCCTGCGGGAATAGGATCGACTCCAACGGAATTCACACCATCACTGGAGACAAGATCATGGCAAAGATGAGAGCAATCGACGCGGCAATCGCCGTGCTGGAGAAGGAAGGCGTGACCACGGCATTCGGCGTGCCGGGCGCGGCGATCAACCCGTTCTACTCGGCAATGCGCAAGTCGGGCAACATCAACCACGTGCTGGCCCGCCACGTCGAGGGCGCCTCGCACATGGCCGAAGGCTACACCCGTGCCGAGCCGGGCAACATCGGCGTCTGCGTCGGCACCTCGGGCCCCGCCGGCACCGACATGATCACCGGCCTGTACTCGGCCTGGGCCGATTCGATCCCCATCCTCTGCATTACCGGCCAGGCCCCGCGCGCCCGCCTGTACAAGGAAGACTTCCAGGCCGTCGATATCGAATCGATCGCCAAGCCCGTGACCAAGTGGGCCGTGACCGTGCGCGAGCCGGCCCTGGTGCCGCAAGTGTTCCAGCAAGCCTTCCACATCATGCGTTCGGGCCGCCCGGGTCCGGTGCTGATCGACCTGCCGTTCGACGTGCAGGTGGCCGAGATCGAATTCGATGTCGACACCTACCAGTCGCTGCAGCCGTACAAGCCGGCTGCCTCGCGCGCCCAGATCGAGAAGGCCATCTCGATGCTGAACGCGGCCGAGCGCCCGCTGATCGTGTGCGGCGGTGGCGTGATCAACGCCGACGCGGCGGATCTGCTGGTCGAGTTTGCCGAACTGGTCAACGTGCCGGTGGTGCCGACCCTGATGGGCTGGGGCGTGCTGGCCGACGACCACCCGCTGCAAGCCGGCATGGTCGGCCTGCAGACCTCGCACCGCTACGGCAACGCCACGCTGCTGGCTTCGGACTTCGTGATGGGCATCGGCAACCGCTGGGCCAACCGCCACACCGGCAGCGTCGATGTCTACACCAAGGGCCGCAAGTTCGTGCACGTCGATATCGAGCCCACCCAGATCGGCCGCGTGTTCGGCCCGGACCTGGGCATCGTGTCGGACGCCAAGGCCGCGCTGGAACTGTTCGTTGAAGTTGCCCGCGAAATGAAGATGGCCGGCCGCCTGCCGTGCCGCAAGTCGTGGGTCGCCGACGTGCAGAAGCGCCGCCGCACCATGCAGCGCAAGAGCGATTTCGACAACGTGCCGGTCAAGCCGCAGCGCGTGTACCGCGAGATGAACCAGTACTTCCCGCGCGACGTGCGTTATGTCAGCACCATCGGCCTGTCGCAGATCGCCGCGGCCCAGTTCCTGTCGGTCAACGAGCCGCGCCACTGGATCAACTGCGGCCAGGCCGGCCCGCTGGGCTGGACCATCCCGGCCGCGATCGGCGTGAAGACCGCCTCGCCGGACTCGGATGTGGTGGCGATCTCGGGCGACTACGACTTCCAGTTCATGATCGAAGAACTGGCCGTGGCCGCGCAGTTCAAGGTGCCGTACATCCACGTGGTGGTGAACAACTCCTACCTCGGCCTGATCCGCCAGGCGCAGCGCAACTTCGAGATGGACTACTGCGTGCAGCTGGCCTTCGACAACGTCAACTCGCCAGAACTGAACGGCTACGGCGTGGACCACGTCAAGGTGGTCGAGGGCCTGGGCTGCAAGGCGATCCGCGTGTTCAAGCCGGAAGACATCGCCCCGGCCTTTGCTGAAGCGCGCGACCTGATGGCCGAGTTCTCGGTGCCGGTGGTGGTCGAGGTGATCCTGGAGCGCGTGACCAATATCGCGATGGGCACCGAGATCGACAATGTCAACGAGTTCGAGCCGATCGAAGACCTCGAGGACATCGAGGAAGCGATCCTGAAGGAAGAAGTGGAAACGGCGTAAGCAGCACCATTCCAACATGGAAGCGCGGGCTACGGCCCGCGCAAATCCAGCGCCCCTGCATCACCGGTTCTGCACCGGCAGAACGACAACACAACTAAACCGGAGAGACTCATGACTAAACTTGCGGCCAACCTCACCATGCTGTTCAACGAAGTCGGTTTCCTCGACCGCTTCGAAGCCGCCGCGCGCGCGGGCTTCCGCGGCGTGGAATTCCTCTTCCCCTATGCCTTCCACGCGGACCAGATCGCTGACCGCCTGAACCGCTTCCAGCTGGACCTGGTGCTGCACAACCTGCCCGCCGGCAAGTGGGAAGCGGGCGAGCGCGGCATTGCCTGCCACCCGGACCGCGTCGGCGAGTTCCAGGACGGCGTGGGCGAGGCCATCAAGTACGCCAAGGTGCTGGGCGTGCGCCAGCTGAACTGCCTGGTCGGCATCCAGCCGCAGAACGTCAAGCGCGAGCAGGCCCAGGAAACGCTGGTGGAAAACCTGCGCTTCGCCGCCAGCGCGCTCGCCGCCGAGCATATCGACCTGCTGGTCGAGCCGATCAACACCTTCGACATCCCTGGCTTCTTCCTGTCGCGCACGCAGCAGGCGGTGGACCTGATCAACCAGGTCAATGCGCCCAACCTGTACGTGCAGTACGACATCTACCACATGCAGCGGATGGAAGGCGAGATCGCCAACACCATCAAGGCCAACCTGCCGAAGATCAAGCACGTGCAGCTGGCCGACAACCCCGGCCGCAATGAACCGGGGACCGGCGAGCTGAACTACCGCTTCCTGTTCAAGTTCCTGGACGAGATCGGCTACAACGGCTGGATCGGCTGCGAGTACAAGCCGAAGACCACCACCGAAGCCGGCCTGGGCTGGCGCGCCGAGCACGGCGTGCAGTAACGGGTTACCACCTACGCCAACCAAGACAGACTTAATCTCATTCAAGGAGACATCAACATGGCAAACCAACGCAACGTCGGCTTCATCGGCCTGGGCATCATGGGCGCACCGATGGCGGGCCACCTGCGCGCCGCCGGCCACACGCTGTTCGTGCATGACGTCAACCCGGCCCCGCAAGCGCTGGTCGATGCAGGCGTGACCGTCTGCACCAGCGCCGAGGAAGTCGCCAAGCGTGCCGACATCATCGTCATCATGGTGCCGGACACCCCGCACGTGGAAGCCGTTCTGTTCAGCGAAAAGGGCGTTGCCGCCGCGTTCAAGGCCGCCGGCAAGGAAGCCAGCCACAGCAAGATCGTGGTCGACATGAGCTCGATTTCGCCGATCGCCACCAAGGACTTCGCCGCGCGCATCAACAAGCTGGGCGCCTCGTACCTGGACGCTCCGGTGTCGGGCGGTGAAGTGGGCGCCAAGGCTGCTTCGCTGACGATCATGGTCGGCGGCCCGCAGGAAGCCTATGACCAGGTCAAGCCGCTGTTCGACCTGATGGGCAAGAACGTCACGCTGGTCGGTGGCAACGGTGACGGCCAGACCACCAAGGTGGCCAACCAGATCATCGTCGCGCTGAACATCCAGGCCGTGTCCGAAGCCCTGCTGTTCGCCTCCAAGGCTGGCGCCGATCCGGCCAAGGTGCGTCAGGCGCTGATGGGCGGCTTTGCGGCTTCGCGCATCCTGGAAGTGCACGGCGAGCGCATGGTCAAGCGCACCTTCGACCCGGGTTTCCGCATCGAACTGCACCAGAAGGACCTGAACCTGGCGCTGCAGGGTGCCAAGGCACTGGGCGTGGCACTGCCCAACACCGCCACCGCGCAGGAGCTGTTCAACACCTGCGCCGCCAACGGCCTGGGCAAGCAGGACCATTCGGCCCTGTGCCGCGCGATCGAGATCATGTCTAACCACCAGATCGCCAAGTAAGCAGCAACCACGTCGTCCCCGCCCAGCGGGGACGACTAGCTTTCCCCGTCAGCACCAGGACTTTTCATGCTCGCCACCGAACCTCAAGCCGCCCTGCTCTCGCCCCAGCGCGCCGCAGCGCATCCCGCACAGTCCGACGCGCGCGCGCTGCTGCGCGACCTGTTCGACACCGCGGTCGCTTCCGTCAGCGCCAGCCACTGCCTGCCGCCGCACCTGCCCACGCCGCCCAAGGGCCGCACGGTGGTGATCGGCGCCGGCAAGGCCGCTGCCGCGATGGCGCAGGCGGTCGAGGCGAACTGGCAAGGCGAGCTGTCGGGCCTGGTGGTGACGCGCTACGGCCATGGCGCCGATTGCCAGCGCATTGAAGTGGTCGAAGCCGCGCATCCCGTTCCCGACGAAGCCGGCCAGCGCGCCGCGCAGCGCATGGTGGAACTGGTGCAGGGCCTGACCGCCGACGACCTGGTGCTGTGCCTGATTTCCGGCGGCGGCTCCGCGCTGCTGGCCGCGCCCGCGCCGGGCCTGACGCTGGCCGACAAGCAGGCCGTGAACAAGGCGCTGCTCAAGAGCGGCGCCAGCATCGGCGAAATGAACTGCGTGCGCAAGCACCTGTCCGCGCTCAAGGGCGGACGCCTCGCGCTGCACTGCGCCCCGGCCCGCGTCGAGACCCTGCTGATTTCCGATATCCCCGGCGATGACCCGACCCTGATCGCAAGCGGCCCGACGCTGCCCGACGCGACCACCTGCGCCGACGCGCTGGCCGTCATCGCCAAGTACGGCATTGAGGTCCCCGCCAACGTGCGCACCCACCTGGAAAGCGGCGCCGGCGAAACGCCCAAGCCCGGCGATGCCCGCTTCGAAGGCCACCGCAACGTGACGCTGGCCACCGCGCAGCAATCGCTGGAAGCCGCGGCCGCGCGCGCGCGTGAACTGGGCTACGAGGCCCACATCCTGTCCGACTGCATCGAAGGCGAAGCCCGCGAAGTGGCCGAAGTGCACGCCGCCATCGCGCGCCAGGTGGCGCAGCGCGGCCAGCCCTTCAGCAAGCCCTGCGTGATCCTGTCCGGCGGCGAGACCACCGTGACCGTGCGCGGCAAGGGCCGCGGCGGGCGCAATGCCGAGTTCCTGCTGGCGCTGGCGGTGGCGCTCGACGGCCTGGCCGGCGTGCACGCGATCGCCGGCGACACCGACGGCATCGACGGCTCCGAGGACAACGCCGGCGCGCTGCTGTCGCCCGACACCCTGACCCGCGCCACCGCGCGCGGGCTGTCGGCGCGCGCGCACCTGGACAACAACGACGGCTACGGCTTCTTTGCCGGCGTGGGCGACCTGATCGTCACCGGCCCGACCCGCACCAACGTCAATGACTTCCGCGCCATCCTGATTGTGTAGGCCGGCAGTCGTCAGCGCAGCATCGCCGTACCGAAGCAGTCGTTCACCTGAACAGCATTACCCGGCGCGCCACGTGGCGCGCCGTCCGAGAATGGAAGAGGAGACATCATGAGACGCCAGCGCAAAGCGAAGATCGTTGCCACGCTTGGACCCGCAAGCACCGACATCGCGGTGATCCGCGAACTGTTCGAGGCCGGCGCCGACGTGTTCCGGCTGAACTTCAGCCACGGCACGCACGAAGACCACCGCGCGCGCTACGACGCCGTGCGCAAGATCGAGGCCGAGACCGGCCGCCCGATCGCGATCCTGGCCGACCTGCAGGGCCCGAAGCTGCGCATCGGCACCTTCGCCGCCGGCAAGGTCGCGGTGCGCGCGGGCGATGTGTTCGTGCTCGACAGCGATCCCACCCCGGGCGACGGCACCCGCGTCTACCTGCCGCACCCCGAACTGTTCGCCGCCGCGCAGCCGGGCCAGTCGCTGCTGATCGACGACGGCAAGGTACGCCTGTCGATCGAAGCGGTGACCACCGGCACCATCACCACGCGCGTGGTCAACAACGGCACGCTGTCCGACCGCAAGGGCGTGAACGTGCCCGACGCCGTGATCCCCATCCCCGCGCTGACCGAGAAGGACCGCAAGGACCTGGACTTCGCGCTGTCGCTGGGCGCTGACTGGATCGGCCTGTCGTTCGTGCAGCGCCCGTCCGACATCGTCGAAGCGCGCGAGATCGTCGGCACCCGTGCCGGCATCCTGTCCAAGATCGAGAAGCCGGCCGCGCTGCAGCAGCTCGAAGAGATCGTGCGCGTGTCCGATTCCGTGATGGTGGCGCGCGGCGACCTCGGCGTGGAGTTGCCGCCCGAGCGCGTGCCCGGCGTGCAGAAGCGCATCCTGCGCGTGTGCCGCCAGCTGGGCAAGCCGGTGGTGATCGCCACGCAGATGCTGGAATCGATGATCGACTCGCCGGTGCCGACCCGCGCCGAAGCGTCGGACGTGGCCAGCGCCATCTATGAAGGCGCCGACGCGGTGATGCTGTCGGCCGAGTCGGCCAACGGACGCTACCCGGTGCCGGCGGTGTCGATGATGAACCGCATCGTCACCGAGGTCGAACGCGACCCGCTGTACCGCAACCTGCTCGATGCCCAGCATGAGACCCCGCTGAACACGCGCCAGGATGCAATCTGCGCGGCGCTGCGCGAAGTCACGCAGATCATCGGCGCCGCCGCGACCGTGACCTACACGTCCTCGGGCGCCACCGCGCTGCGCGCCGCGCGCGAGCGGCCGTGCGCGCCGATCGTCAGCATCACGCCGAACCTGGAAATCGCGCGCCGCCTGGCCATTGCCTGGGGCGTCCACTCCACCGTGAGCCCGGATGTGCAGAGCGTGGATGAAATGGTCGAAGCCGCCACACGCGCGGCGGTGGCCGAAGGTTATGCCGTGCCGGGCGACCAGATCACCATCGCCGCGGGGATGCCGTTCGGGCAAGGCGGGACCACCAACCTGCTGCGCGTGGCTGAAGTTGGCGCCAGCGCGGTGGCAACCGCACCGGCTGCGCGCGAGGCTGCCTTGGCCTGACCGCGCTGCTTGCGTTCCCGTCCCGGAACGTTCAGGTCATGACGGAACCGGGTGCAGACCCGGTTTCTTTGTTTTGCCGCACACCGCCTGCGTTGCCCGTCTCCAGGGCGAGTGGGTGGTGTTTTTTTATTTGGGCCTGGTGTCCGGCACCGAAAACAGCAGCTGACACCGGATTGCTATACTGCTTGCCATCCTCCCACCC
>NZ_JBYSZI010000101.1:0-14589 GCF_058787075.1 Cupriavidus sp. FW305-46 | reverse complement strand
CCTTGCCGCTACCCCTTGCGCTGGCACCAGATACTGTATAAATATACAGTTATCGTAAACCTACTAGTTCCTCGCCCTCCCCGGCGAGCGACGCCAACTCCACATGACTGCGCAATCGCACGCAGCCCCGCCCATGACGGCGGAGGGCCTTCTTGTCCCAGCGCCGGCGCCCCCGGAGCCTGCCCCGTCTGCCCCGGCCTCGCGCCAGCAGGCGCTGTCGGCGCTCGAGCAGCGCTATCCCGGGCTGTGGCGGGCCGGCCAGCTGGGCCGTGCCGGCGGTGCGGCGGTATGCCCGACCGGATATGACGCGCTGTCGGCCGAGCTGCCCGGCGGCGGCTGGCCGGCGGGCGGGCTGACGGAGCTGCTGACGGCGCAGGGTGGAGCGGGCGAGCTGCGCCTGCTGCTGCCGGCGCTGCGCGCGCTGGCCGGGGCCGGGCGCCGTATTGCGCTGGTGGCGCCGCCTTACCTGCCCAATGCGATGGGGCTGGCCGCGGCCGGCCTGCCGGCGCGCCAGCTCTACTGGATGCGCCCCCCGGCCGGCGCCGGCAAGGCCGCGCAACAGGCCGACATGCTGTGGGCGGCCGAGCAGGTGCTGCGCAGCCAGGCCTTTGGCGGCGTGCTGGTCTGGCTGCCCGCGGCCCGCCCCGAGGCGCTGCGCCGCCTGCAGGTGCTGGCGCAGGCCGGCGACGCGGTGGCATGGGCGCTGCGTCCGGCCACGGCGCTGCGCGAGTCGTCGCCGGCGGTGCTGCGGCTGCTGCTGGCGCCGCTGCCCGGCAATGTGCTGTCGATCACCTTCCACAAGCGGCGCGGGCCGGTGCGGGACACGCCGCTGCTGCTGCGCCTGGACGGGATGGCGGCGGCCACGCGCGCAGCCGCCTGGCCTGTCCCGGCAGGTGCGCCTGCCTTGTCTGAATCGTCTTCTCCATCTTCTTCCGATGCCGTACTGGATCGCGGTGCACCTGCCGCGCCTGCCCCTGGACGCCCTGCAGCCCAACTGGCCTGAGCTGGCGCCCGCCGTGAGCGCGTCTGCCGCCACCGCCACGCTGCACCATGCGCTGCCGGTGGCGGTGATGGCGCGCGAGCAGGTGGTGCTGGCCAACGGCCCGGCGATGCAGCTCGGCGTGCGCTACGGCATGCGCCGCGGCGGCGTGCAGGCGCGGTCGGCCGACATCGTGCAACTGGAGCGCGACCTCGCCGCGGAAGCTTCGCTGATGGAGGCGGTGGCGCTGGCGCTGCTGCATTTCACGCCGGGCGTGACCGTCGACGAGGAACCGGAGTCGGCCACGGTGATGCTGGACGTCACCGCCAGCCTGCGCCTGTTTGGCGGCCACCGCGCGCTGTGCCGCGCGGTGCGTGCCTGCGTGCGCCAGCTTGGCACCTTTGCCCAGGTGGGCTCAGGCCCGACCGCGCACGGCGCCGCGTGGCTGGCGCGCCAGCCACTGCGGCGCACGCGGCGCGGCGTGGTGCGGCCCGGGCGCCGCGCGGTGGGCATGGCGCGCCTGCACCGGCTGCTGGACCGCCTGCCGGTGGAGGCGCTGCACACGCTGGCCGATCCGGCCTGGCTGGACGGCATCGGCTGCCGCACCCTGGGCGAGGTGCGGCGCCTGCCGCGCGCGGGCCTGACGCGCCGGCTGGGCCCGGCGCTGCTGGCGCGGCTGGACCAGGCCTATGGCGAGGCGCCGGCGCGCTTCGTCTGGTTTGTGGCGCCGCCCGCGTTTGCGCAGCGCATGGACCTGCCGGGCCGCATCGAATCCGCCGAGGGCGTGCTGGCCGGCGCGCAGCGCCTGCTGCTGGCGCTGGCCGGCTGGCTGGCAGTGCAGCAGGCCGGCGTCACGCGCTGCGTGCTGGTGCTGGAGCATGAGCGCTACCGGCGCGGCGTGGACACCGACGGCACCGAGGTGCCGGTGGGCCTGGCCCAGCCCAGCCGCGATCCCGCGCACCTGTCGCGGCTGCTGCGCGAGAAGCTCGACAAGCTCAACTTCCACGCCCCCGTGACCGGCCTGGCGCTGCGCGTTGAGGCGATGGCCGCATGCGTGCCGCAAAGCGATGCGCTGTTCCCCGAGCCCGGCGGCACGCCGGAAGACCTGGGCCGCCTGCTCGATACGCTGATGGCGCGGCTGGGCCGCGACAACGTGCTGCAGCCGCGGCCGCTGGCCGACCACCGGCCCGAGCGCGCCAACCGCTGGTGCCCGGTCGACGAACCCGGCGGCAACAAGGCCGCCAGCCTGCCGGGCCCGCAGCCGGAGCGCCCGCTGTGGCTGCTGCCGCAACCGCTGCCGCTGCCGGTGCAGCGCCACCGGCCCTGCCACGGCGGCCCGCTGGCGCTGCTGAGCCGCCCTGAGCGCATCGAGGCCGGCTGGTGGGACGGCGCGCTGGCCACGCGCGACTACTTTATCGCCGAGCGCGCCGACGGCCTGCGCTGCTGGATCTTTCGCGAACGTCCGGGCCATGCGGCGCAGGACGAGGGCGGCGAGTACCGCTGGTTCCTGCATGGGTTGTTCGCATGAGCGCGCTGTCCTTGCCTGCCTCGCTGCCGGGTTTGCTGCCGGCGCTGCCGGATTACGTGGAGCTGCACTGCATCTCCAACTTCACCTTCCTGACCGGCGCCTCGCACCCGGGCGAGCTGATCGAGCGCGCCTTCGGCCTGGGCTACAGCGGGCTGGCGCTGACCGATGAATGCTCGGTGGCCGGCACCGCGCGCGCGCACGATGCCATCGAGACCCTGCGCAAGCGCCTGCACGACGCGGTGGCGCGCAGCGCCGCACGCGGCGAAGAGGGCGTGGATGAGCCGCTGCTGGACCATGACGAAGAGCCTGACGCCGGCGCTGACGATCCCCATGCCCACGCCAGCCGCCACCAGCGGCTGCAGGCGCTGGCCCGCGCCGCCGATGCCTTCTCGCTGCTGATCGGCAGCCGCTTCAGCCTGACCCCGGCCGATGGCTCGGAGCGCGCGCCGCTGCGGCTGGTGCTGATCGCCCAGCACCGCGAGGGCTTTGGCAACCTGAGCGAGCTGATCACGCTGGGCCGGCGGCGCGCGCAGAAGGGCACCTACCGGCTGCATCCCGAGGACCTGGCCGCGCCCGCCGCCGACGAAGCGCACCTGCGCGGCATGCCCGGCTGCGTGGCGCTGCTGCTGCCCGACTATTGCGCCGATCCTGAACTGCTGCGCGAGCAGGCCGAGTGGTGCCGCGCGGTCTTCGGCGAACGTGCCTGGATTGCGCTGGAGCAGCTGCAGGGCCATGCCGACGCGCTGCACCGCGCGCGCCTGGAAGCGGTATCGGCCCAGACCGGCGTGCCGCTGGCGGCGGCCGGCGCGGTCACCATGCACGTGCGTTCGCGCAAGCCGCTGTCCGATGTGCTGGCCGCGATCCGGCTGGGCCAGCCGCTGGCCGAATGCGGCATGGCGCTGGCGCCCAATGCCGAGCAGCACCTGCGCATGCGCCAGGTGCTGTCGCGCCTGTACCCGCGCGAGGCGCTGGCGCAGACGCTGAAGATCGCAGAGTTGTGCGATTTCTCGCTGGGGATGCTGCGCTATGAATATCCCGAGGAACTGGTGCCGGCCGGCGAGACGCCGATCTCCTACCTGCGCAAGGAGGTCACGCGCGGCAAGCATGAGCGCTTTCCCAACGGCCTGAAGCCGGAGTGGGAGAAACAGCTCGAAGAAGAACTGCAGCTGATCGAAGAAAAACATTACGAACCCTTCTTCCTGACCGTGCACGACATCGTGCGCTTTGCGCGCGGGGAGGGCATCCTGTGCCAGGGCCGCGGCTCGGCCGCCAATTCACTGGTGTGCTTCTGCCTGTATGTGACCGAGGTCAGCCCCGAGCAGGCCAACCTGCTGTTCGGCCGCTTCCTGTCGCGCGAGCGCGATGAGCCGCCCGATATCGACGTGGACTTCGAGCACCAGCGGCGCGAAGAGGTGATCCAGTACATCTACAGGAAATACGGCCGCCACCGCGCCGCGCTGGCGGCGTCGCTGATCACCTACCGCTCGCGCAGCGCATTGCGCGACGTGGGCCGCGCGCTGGGCATCGACGCCAGCGTGGTGGAGCAGGTGGTCAAGGGCCAGGCCTGGTGGGACGGCGGCCGCGGCTTTGTCGAGAAGATCGCCCGCTACGGGCTCGATCCCGAATCGCCGGCGGTGCAGCAGTGGGCCAGCCTGACCGCGCAGCTGCGCGGCTTTCCGCGCCACCTGTCGCAGCATGTGGGCGGTTTCGTGATCGCGCAGCACAAGCTGTCGCGGCTGGTGCCGATCGAGAACGCGGCCATGGCCGACCGCAGCGTGATCCAGTGGGACAAGGACGACCTGGAGTCGCTGGGCCTGCTCAAGGTCGATGTGCTGGCGCTGGGCATGCTGTCGGCGATCCGGCGCGCGCTGGAGATGATCCCCAACCCGGACCTGGCGCGCGCTGCATTGCCGACGCGGATGGAAGACATCCCCAAGGAAGACCCGGACACCTACGACATGATCTGCAAGGCCGAGACCATCGGCGTATTCCAGATCGAATCGCGCGCGCAGCAATCGATGCTGCCGCGGCTGCAGCCGCGCCAGTACTACGACCTGGTGGTGGAGGTCGCCATCGTGCGGCCCGGCCCGATCCAGGGCGGCATGGTGCATCCCTACCTGAAACGGCGCGAGGCCTTCCGCCGCACGCAGCAGCCGCCGGCCTATTTCAACAAGGTGATCGAGAATGTGCTGGGCCGCACGCTGGGTGTGCCCATCTTCCAGGAGCAGGTGATGCAGCTGGCCATCGACGCGGCTGGCTTTTCACCGGGGCAGGCCGACCAGCTGCGCCGGTCGATGGCGGCGTGGCGGCGGCGCGGCGACCTGCGCCAGCACCAGGATGCGCTGGTGCGCGCGCTGACCGGCAACGGCTACCCGGAATCCTTCGCGCTGGCGATCTGCAAGCAGATCGAGGGGTTTGGCGAGTATGGCTTCCCCGAGAGCCACGCCGCCAGCTTCGCCAAGCTGGTCTATATCAGCGCCTGGCTCAAGTGCCATCATCCGGCCGCCTTCCTGTGCGCGCTGCTGAACAGCCAGCCGATGGGGTTCTATTCACCGTCGCAACTGGTGCAGGACGCCAGCCGCAATGGCGTGCAGGTGCTGCCGGTGGATGTCACCATCAGCCGCTGGGACAGCACGCTGGAGCCGGTGGAGGCCGATGTCGCCGACGCGCAGGCCCGCACCAGGCCGCAGCATCCGCGCGTGCGCCTGGGCCTGGGCCGCGTCAAGGGCATGCGCGAAGCGGCCGCGCTGCGCATCGAGGCCGCGCGCGCCCAGCGTCCGTTCGACAGCGTCGAAGACCTGGCACTGCGCGCCAGCCTGGACCGGCACGACATCGACGTGCTGGCCGCCGCCGACGCACTGGCGCCGCTGGCCGGCAACCGCCGCCAGGCCCGCTGGCAGGCCCGCGCCGCCGCCGCGCATGCCGCGCACCGCGACCTGCTGTACGAAGCGCCGCCCGCCGAAGCCGCGCTGGCGCTGCCCGCGCCCCGGCTCGGCGAAGACGTGACGGCGGACTATGCCAGCCTGGGCCTGTCGCTCAAGTCGCACCCGCTGGCGTTGCTGCGGCACAAGCTGGCGGCGATGCGCTTTGCCACCGCCAGCCAGCTCGCGCGCTGCGCCAACGGCCGCCGCGTGCGCGCCTGCGGCATCGTCACCGTGCGCCAGCGCCCATCCACCGCCAGCGGCACCATCTTCGCGACCATCGAGGACGAGACCGGCTCCGTCAACCTGATCCTGTGGCCCGACCTGGTCGAGCGCCAGCGCAAGGAGGTGCTGGGCGCCACGCTGCTGGGCGTGGTCGGCACCTGGCAGCGCCAGGGCGACGTGCGCCACCTGGTGGCCAAGGAGCTGGTGGATTTAAGCCCGATGCTGGGGCGGTTGATGGTGGGGAGCCGGGATTTTCATTGAGACGCACGGCCAGAAGCCAGGTCATGCCTGTGCGTAGAGCGGTTTACTTGCACGCCTGATTCATCGCCAGGCACCGCTTTGTTGTTCACGCAACTGTAACGAAGCGCAGGTAACGTAGCGTCCGTCCACTACCGGACACCACAGGGCGCTGCGCCCGGCCCGCGCCCCCCACACCTGGCGCTGCCGACGCGTGCGCCAGCCAGCCTGATCGGGCTGCCCGGAATTGCCTTGTCTGCACCGTGGGCGCGCTTTGCCCGCACTCCTGAACCGCCTCGACACCACCGCCATGAAAACCCGACTGATCGCCGCGGCCTTGCTGGCCGCCACGGCGAGCCCTGCCTTCGCCCTGAACATCCTGCTGACCAACGACGATGGCCTGACCAGCAACCTGAAGGCGCTGTACGACGCCCTCAAGGGCGCAGGCCACAACGTCATCGTCAGCGTGCCCTGCACCGGCCAGAGTGGCCGCGGCGCCGGCATCGTGATGTACAGCACCACGGTCATCGTGCCCGACAACGACAAGACCCAGGTCGAGGCCGAAGGCGGCTGCCACAACGGCGCGGCGGCCACCGGCGAGCCGGCGGTGGGGCCTTTCACCAAGCCGGGCTATGCCAACGGCGATTACCACTACGCTCACGGCACGCCGGTGATGGCGACCATGTACGGGCTCGACGTGCTGGCCCCCGCGCGCTGGGGCAAGGCGCCGGACCTGGTGCTGTCCGGGCCCAACGAAGGGCAGAACGTGGGCCGCATCGTCAACAGCTCGGGCACCGTCAGCAACGCGCAGTTCGGCGCGGCGCGCGGCATTCCGTCGATCGCGCTGAGCGCCGGCACCGACTCGGTCGACAACGCCGGCCTGGCGAGCCCGGTGTCGGGCGTGGTGGCGCAACTGACCATCAAGCTCATCAACACGCTGCGTGCCAAGACCAACGGTGGTCCGCTGCTGCCGGCGGGGCTGGCGCTGAATGTCAACTTCCCGAACGCGCCGACGGCCGCCACGCCGTTCGCGTTCTCGCGGCATGGCACCTTCGACGCCTATGCGCTGAAGTTCAACGGCACCGCGCCGTACGGGCTCGGCATCGGCGCCGGCAGCGGCACGCCGACCGCCGCGCAGGCCGAGGACGAGTCCGTCGTCTACAAGACCAGGACGGCCGTCACCGCCATGCAGATCGGCTTCGACCAGCGCCCCGCCGGCCAGCAATGGCTGCGCCTGCGCCTGGGTGAACTGTTCGGCCAGTGAGGCAGGTCCCGATGAAACGCCTCATTTCCCTGTTCCCCCTGGCAGCCGTGCTGGGGCTCGCCGGTTGCGGCGGCAACGACGCGTCCGACAACACCACGCCGCCCGCCACCGCGAGCGTGTCCGTCACGGACCTCGATCCGGGCGCCTACGTTGTCAGCGTGGGCGACGCCGACAACCCGACCGTCGGCAAGTACTACGCCGGCACGGACGGCAGCCGCTACCTGGCCCTGGCCGATGCCGAAGACAAGGCCACCACCATCTACCGCCGCGACAAGAACGGCAGCTGGGTCGCCGCACCGGGCGCGGACGCCGCGGCCAGCGTCAAGCTGCTGAGCCAGGCTGCCGTGCCCTCGGCGAAGGTAGAGCCCGGCAACGTGGCTGGCGCTTACACCGCGGTGCTGCCCTCGGGTGCCAGCGCAAGCTTCACCGTCACGGCAGAAGGCAAGATCGCGCCCGGCGCGTCTGCATGCCAGCTATCGGGAACGCTCGCCACGCATGCCATGCCGAATTCGCTGAGCCTCAAGCTGTCCACGTCGGACTGCGGCACGCTGCCGGCCAGCGCCACCGGCGTGCTGGCCATCGACACCGACTATCAGCCCGCCGCGTTCCGCCTGATGGCGGACGACGGTGGCCGCGTGGTCGACTTGTGGGCGTATCGCGACTGAGCGGCGCAGCCTGGCGCGTGAAACAGGGACGACACGATGCTTGTGAAGCGCATTGCCGCCTGCAATCGGGTGCGCATGCGCTCGCCTGGAAAAATCCGTGAGCTGCTGCGGAAACCGCGGTATTGATGCCGGAAACCGGCGTCAAAACTCGGAGAAAAGTTAATGCACAGCCCGGATTTTTCTCGAAAAGGTCGATAGCCGCCGATAGCGGTGCCACAGCGTACGCATGGGTTCCGTCAGGCAGAAGCCTTCTTTTGCGAATTGTGAATTCACGTGCCCTGACGGGCGATTTATCGTCATTGACGCAGCGCTGGAACCACATCCCAGGAACATGGCGCGACCGTAAAAGGAGATGACGATGAAGCAGGCTTTCGATGGGCGGTGGCTGGCGCGCGCCAGGCTGGCACTAGCGGCGACCGGGATGGCGGGGGTGGTTGGCGTTGCCGTCGTGGTGGCCCCAGGCACAGCGCTGGCGGCATATCCCGACAAGCCGATCCGGCTGATCGTGCCGGCGGCCGCGGGTGGTACAACGGATATCGCGTCGCGCCTGGTCGGCAAGCGCATGGGCGAGTTGCTTGGCCAGCCGGTGGTGGTGGAAAACCGCGCCGGCGGAGGCGGCATCATTGGCGCCCAGGCGCTCAGGCAGTCTGCCGCCGATGGCTACACCCTGATGATGGGCAATATCGGGCCCAATGCCATCAACTACAGCCTGTACCGGCAACTGCCCTACCGCGCCGAGGACTTTGCGCCAATTACCATGGTGGTGTCGGTACCCAATGTCCTGGTCGTCAATGCCAGCGTGCCGGCCCGAACCGTGGCCGAACTGGTCGCGCTGGCCAAGGCGCAGCCCGGCAAGTATTCCTTTGCCTCCTCGGGCACCGGCCAGTCGGTCCACCTTTCCGGCGAGCTGTTCCGCAAGCGCACCGGCACTGACCTCATCCACGTTCCTTACAAGGGTGCGGCACCGGCCGTGGCCGACCTGGTCGCGGGACAGGTCACCATGATGGTGGACAATCTCCCCAGCTCGCTGCCGCATATCCGGTCGGGCAAGCTGCGCGCGCTGGCGGTGACCAGCGCCAGCCGGGTGCCCGAGCTGCCTGATGTGCCTACCATGAAGGAAGCTGGCGTGAACGACTTCCAGGTGACGGCATGGTTCGGCCTGGTGGCGCCGGCCGGCACGCCACGGGAGGTGATTGACCGGCTGCAGAAGACCGTCGCCGGCATCCTGGACGAGCCCGACATCAAGGCAAGGCTGGCGGAGCTAGGGGGTATCCCAGGCGGCGATACGCCCGCTCACTTTGGCACCTTCATCAACAGCGAGCGCGAGCGCTGGGCGCGCGTGGTCAAGGACACCGGCATTCCGCAGCAATGAACCAAGACCGGCCGGCCGGGGCATGCACGCCGCCGGCGCCGGACTGGGGCCGTTCTTTACGCCGACCGCGTATGGCACGGCCCTGGCTGAGGGCAAGGAAACGCGCGAGATCGATGGCAGGGGTTATGTGCTGGAGCAACCCTTGCGCGGCGATTTCGCGCTGGTCAAGGCGCATCGGGCGGATCGCTGGGGCAACCTCGACTACCGCTATGCGGGCCGCAACTTCGGGCCGGTGATGTGCACTGCAGCCCGACACACCATCGTCCAGGTCGATGAGATCGTGCCGCTGGGCACGCTGGCGCCAGAGCAGGTGATGACGCCAGGCATCTTCGATAATGCCAGCAAGGAGCCGGTCGCGTTGCTGGCGGGCGCTTCCATCTCCGACCATGCAATGTCCTTCGCGATGATGCGCGGCGGGCATCTCGACATCACCGTGCTGGGTGGCTTCCAGGTCTCCGCCACGGGCGACCTGGGCCAACTGGTCGACCGGCGGGCCCGACGCGATTCCCGCCGTGGGTGGCGCCATGGACCTGGTGGCGGGAGCGGCCAGGCTGTTCGTGATGATGGAGCATGTCACCCGCGACGGCCAACCCAAGCTCGTGGAGCGCTGCAGCTATCCCGTTACCGGCCTTGGCGTGGTGGACCGCATCTACACGGACCTGGCGGTGATCGAGGTGCAGCCTGGCGGCGGGCTGCTGGTCACCGGCCTGGCCGAAGGCGTGTCATTCGAAACGGCGGCGGCACTGAGCGCGGCGCCGCTCATGCTGAAGCCGCAATGCCGGGTGTTGCGCTAGTGTCATACGCATGGATCCGGACGACCTGCGGCACGCTGCTTGCCTGCGTCACAGGGTTGCTGGCCATCGATGCCGACTACCAGCCTGCCGCGTTCCGCCTGATTGCGGACGATGGTGGCCGCATGGTCGACTTGCGGGCGTATCGCGACTGAGCGGCGCAGCCTGGCGCGCTAGTTCATCGCCAGGCTGCCCGCCCGCATTGACTGCCCGGAAGAGAGCTCGCGGATGGCCTGGTTCCGCGTCGCGGTAGTGGTGGTGATGGCAGCGCCCAGGCTGGCGATTTCCTGTTGCAGCACCGCAATGCGGACGTGCTTCCGGTTGGGGCGGCCTTCGAATGACCCATGAAGGGCTCAGGATTCAATCGGTCGATGCAATCCTCTGGAGGCCGGGCGCTCGCGACCAGTTCCGTGGCAGGGGCAACGGAAAACGGTATTGTCAACGCAAACAGTTATCATCGTGCCGTGCCTTGCCGGTTTCATCCGGAACACTGAATTCACCATACACTTTGCAGGTCGATTGATGCCGATTCCGTCTTGCCACCCGGGCTTCGCGCCGTATCGTCAGTCCCTGAGCGGGCGGGGCCCATGGTAAAGGGCCGCCGCGGCGCGGGCGCGGCGCCGGCCCGGAAATCGTCGTCGCAGGCGTCATCGGCCAGAACGGAGACCGCGCAGACCGCCGAGCCAGCGCCGCCGTCGCCCACCACGTCGGCGATGCTCGCGCGCATTCACAGCATGCGGGACTCGCTGGGGCCGGCCGGGCAGCGCATTGCCGATTTCGTGACCCGGTATCCGCAGACCGTGATCCATATGTCGGTCAGCGAAGTGGCCGAGCGCACCAATGCGAGCGAGGGCAGCGTGGTCGGCTTCTGCAAGAGCCTGGGCGCGACGGGCTTCCAGCAACTGAAGATCCTGCTGGCGCAGGAACTGGTGCAGGGGGTCCAGATCATCCACGAAGACCTCGAGCCCGGCGACACCTGCCCGGCGGTCATGCGCAAGATCTTCCAGAGCAACGTCCAGACGCTGCATGACACCAGCGCCGTGCTCGACGTGGCCGCGATCGAGCGCGCGGTCGCCATGCTCAGGGCGGCCGAACGCATCGAGATCTATGGCATCGGCAGCGCGGCACCGATCGCCGAGGATGCGCAGTACCGCATGCTGCGCATCGGGCTCAACGTGAAGGCGGTGGTGGATTCGCATATCCAGGCCATCAGCGCATCGCTCGCGGGCCCCAGGGTTGCCACGCTGACCATCTCGCATTCGGGCAGCACGCACGAAACCGTGACGGCCACGCGGCTGGCGCGGGAGAGCGGTGCCAGCACCATCTGCATCACCAATTTCGGCAAGTCGCCGATCCAGGCCTTCGCCGACGTCGTGCTGTTCACGATGGCGCGCGAGACCCGCTTCCGGACCGAGGCGATGACCAGCCGCCTGGCGCAACTGGCGATCATCGATGTGCTGATCGCCTGCCTCGCGCTGACGGACTACGACCACTCCGTCGAAACGCTGCGGCGTACGTTCGACGTCCTGTCGCTCAAGCGATATTGAGCCCCAGCCGGCCCGCGCCGGCATCCTGACATTTTCCTGCTGCAGTTGTCGTCCAGCCTTGCTCCCGTCAGTGACGGGGGGTGCCGTTCCACGGCCAGAAAATGAGGATAATTCAAATGTAAAAACAATTGTATTGAGCAATATTCATTTGGATGTCACATCGGCCCCCTACGCTTCGAGTCGCGTCAGTCCCTTCCCCCTGGCCCTCGAACATAAGGAGTCCTCATGAACAACCCATTGTGGTCTGGCCGCGCCGCGCTGCTCGCGGCGCTTTTGTCCCTGGCCCTCACCGCATGCGGTGGCGGCGAAGATAGCAGCAGCATCACTCCCCAGGCCGTCAAGACAACCATGCAGGCGGCAGCAGCCGAAGACGCGGCAGCGTCGAAGCAGGGCATGCACTGCGCACCCTGACACATCCGCGACCCTTCCCCCATCGTCCGCTCCTACCATTCCCCCGATCATGACCAAAATCGATCGACGCACCTTCCTCTCCGGCGCCGTCAAAAGCGCTGCCGCTGCTTCGGTTCTGTCGATGCTGCCGCCCAGCATCGCCCGCGCACTCGCCGTTCCGGCTGCGGTCAATACCGGCACGATCCAGGACGTGCAGCACGTAGTGATCCTGATGCAGGAAAACCGCGCGCTGGACCATTACTTCGGCGCCATGCGCGGCGTGCGCGGCTTTGGCGACCGCTTCCCGGTGCCGGTGCCGTCAGGCAAGCCGGTGTGGTTCGAGTCGAACGGCACGCGCGAGATCACGCCGTTCCATCTCGACAGCGCGACCGTCAACGCGCTGCGCGTCTCCGGCACGCCGCACAGCTTCATGGATGCGCAGAATGCGTGGAACCAGGGCCGTTTCGGCTTCTGGGCCAAGTACAAGAACGACCATTCGATGGGCTACTACCGTCGTGAAGACATTCCGTTCCAGTACGCGCTGGCCGAGGCCTTCACGCTTTGCGACGCCTACCACTGCAGCCACGCCGGCGGCACCGACCCGAACCGCATCACCTTCATGTCGGGCTCCAACTACAACCCCGCGATGCGCGAGGCGGGGCGCAACTGCACGCTTGACGATGCGGAGGTCAACAACCTGCGCTGCAGCGTGAGCGGCAAGCTGCCCACGCCGGGCTACACCTACAAGGGTTCCGCCTTCCAGTGGTCCACGCTGCCGGAACTGCTGCAGGCAAAGGGCGTCAGCTGGCGCATCTACCAGAACCCCAATGCCAACTGGGGCGGCCTGCTGCATGGCGGGCTCGCCTTCAAGAGCTTCCGTGAAGCGCAGCCAGGCAATCCGCTCTACGACAACGGCATGAGCAGCTGGACCATCGAGCAGCTGGCCGCGCATGTGCGGGACGACACGCTGCCGGCCGTAAGCTGGATCCTGCCGACGCCGGCGCAGTCCGAACATCCGGGCGGCCCGTCGAGCGCAACCGAAGGCGCGGACTTCATCAACACGGTGCTGACGGCGCTGACCGCCAACCCGGAGGTCTGGAGCAAGACCGTGTTCTTCATCACCTTCGATGAGAATGACGGCTTCTTCGACCATATTCCGCCGGCCGCGGTGCCGTCCTACGACGCCAATGGCGTCCTGCACGGCAAGTCGACCGTCGACGTCACCGGCGAATACTTCGACACCGCCGGCAATACGGCGCTCGACGGCACCACCACCAGCGGCGAGACCATCCGCCTGCGCCCGTACGGGTTCGGCCCGCGCGTGCCGATGTATGTGATCTCGCCGTGGACGCGCGGCGGGTGGATCAACTCGCAGGTGTTCGACCACACCTCGATGGGGCGTTTCCTGGAACAGCGCTTCGGCATCACGGTGCCCGCGATCAGCCCGTGGCACCGCGCAGTGGCCGGCGACCTGACTTCCGTCTTCGATTTCAGGACGCCGAATGACCAGGTGTTCCCGACGCTGCCGGATACCAGCAACTACAAGCAGGTGATCGCCGAGCAGCTGGCGAAACCCAAGGCGGCGGCACCGGCCGTGCCGGCGTCGCTGTTCCAGGAGACTGGCACCAAGTATTCGCGCGCGCTGCCCTATGTCCTCCATGCGAGTGCGCTGGCCGAGCCCAGCATCGGCAAGCTGAAGCTGATCTTCAGCAATACGGGGGAGCAGGGCGCGGTCTTCCATGTCTACGACCGGCTCCATCTGGACCAGATTCCCCGCCGCTACACGGTCGAGCCCGGCAAGATGCTGGACGATGAATGGGATGCGCGCACCACGGACAACGGGCGCTATGACCTGGCGGTCTACGGGCCTAACGGCTTCGTGCGTATGTTCAAGGGCCAGCTGCCCGCGGACGCCATGGCCGATGCCCCTGAGGTCCGCGTCTGCTACGACCTGGACAAGGGCAGTGTCTACCTGTCTGCGCGCAACGACGGCAAGGGCGCGGTCAACGGTGGCGGCAAGCCGCTGACGCTGGTGGTGACGCCCAACGCTTATCGTAGCGACGGTCCGTGGCAACTCCATATCACGGCCGGCGCCGAGGTGGAGCACCACTGGCCGCTGCAGGAGAGCGGCAACTGGTACGACTTCACGGTCACGGAAGCCGAAAGCGGATTCGAACGGCGCTTCGCAGGTCGCCTGGAGACTGGCCAGCATGGCGTGACGGACCCGGCGATGGCAACCGGGCTGGGCTAGCGTCCGGTCGCCGCGGTCTGGCCGGAATGCGTGCCGGACCGCGGTTTTGTGCGGTGATGGCACATCGCCTCGAAGCTCCCGATCTCGATGCGGATCTGCGGCTTGCACCGCTCGACCATCGGGAAGATGCAAACGGCGCGAGACCAACTGGCTCACGCCGTTTGCTTTTCAGCGCTGCTCATCCGTTGCGCGGTCAGCAGCGCTCTTCGTCAGACCAGCGCCTGCAGGCGGTTGGCGCTCTCGTCCAGTTGCTGCTTGAGCGGCAAGAGCAGGGCGTGGAGGCCGATGCCCTGGGGGATGGTGTCGCTCTGCAGGTCCAGCAAGGTCAGGAAGGACTGAAGACCGACGCTGATACGCAGGATGTCGTCGGTGACTTCAAGGATGTGGTCCTCCAGGGGGACGGCCTTGCTGGGCGGGGG
>NZ_JBYSZI010000100.1:0-15219 GCF_058787075.1 Cupriavidus sp. FW305-46 | reverse complement strand
AGAGCTTTCCTCGTTTCGTCAACCGTTTCAGCATCTTTTTTTGCTGCGGCCAGCGCGCCAACTTCGCTGCGCCAACCGCTCCGGTCGACCCTGCAACCCGCGCCCCGTCTGCTTTGCAGCGCTGCGTTGTGTGTTGCGAGGGGGCGAATAGTAGGCCGGATTCGTGCACCTTGCAACAACTTTGTCACAACGATCCGCTATGGGTTCCGGGCATTATGTCGTAAGCCGTTGAGCGGAAAAGGAAATCCCGGAAAGACGAGTGCGGGAGAAACATAATACCCCCGCACTGCCCTCGGGTATTCCCTGATCCCGGCCTCAGCGATGCTGGAAATTCGGGCTGCGCTTCTCGACGAAAGCCGCCATGCCTTCCTTCTGGTCTTCGCTGGCGAAGGTGGCATGGAACAGCCGGCGCTCGAAGTGCACGCCTTCGGCCAGCGTGGTCTCGTAGGCGGCGTTGACCGACTCCTTGATCATCATGACCACCGGCAGCGAGAACCCGGCGATGGTTTCGGCAGCCGCCAGCACTTCGTCCAGCAGCTTGTCGGCCGGTACCACGCGCGATACCAGGCCCGAGCGCTCGGCTTCGGCGGCGTCCATCATGCGCGAGGTCAGGCACAGGTCCATGGCCTTGGCCTTGGACACCGCGCGCGGCAGGCGCTGGGTGCCGCCGGCGCCGGGCATGGTGCCCAGCTTCACCTCGGGCTGGCCGAACTTGGCCGAATCCGCCGCGATGATGATGTCGCACATCATCGCCAGTTCGCAGCCGCCGCCCAGCGCATAGCCGGCCACGCCGGCAATCACCGGCTTGCGGATCTTGCGGATGGTTTCCCAGTTGCGCGTGATGTAATCGCCCTTGTACACATCCATGAAGGAATACTTGGCCATCATGCCGATATCGGCGCCGGCGGCAAAGGCGCGCTCGCTGCCGGTAATGACGATGGCGCCGATGCCCTCATCCTGGTCGAAGGCGGTCAGCGCGGCGCCAAGCTCGTCCATCAGCGCGTCATTGAGCGCGTTCAGGGCCTTCGGACGGTTCAGCGTGACCAGGCCAACACGGCCACGGGTTTCGACCAGGATGTTTTCGTACGGCATGTCTTCTCCTATGTATTTGCAGGCGGATGGCACCGTCGCCACCGGCTGCGGGCTATTCTGCCACCGGTTGCGGCGTGGCGGCGCCGGCGCCGCCTAGAGCATATGCGCCAGGAATTCGCGGGTGCGCGCGTGAGCTGGTGCCCCGAACACTTCCTCAGGCGGCCCTTCCTCAAGAATCCTGCCCTCATCCATGAACACGACGTGGTTTGCCACTTCCCGCGCAAACCCCATCTCATGCGTGACGACCAGCATGGTCATATGTTCTTCGGCCAGTTGCCGCATGGTGCGCAGCACCTCCCCGGTCAGTTCCGGGTCCAGCGCCGAGGTCGGCTCGTCGAACAGCATGATGTCGGGCTCCATGGCCAGCGCCCGCGCAATCGCCACCCGCTGCTTCTGGCCGCCGGACAGGCGCGCCGGGTAGCTGTCCCGCTTGGCCAGCAGGCCGACCTTGCGCAACAGCTCTTCGGCCTTGGGCACCACCGCGTCGCGCGCCAGTCCCTTGACGGTCATGGGGGCTTCGATGATGTTCTGCAGCACCGTCATATGCGGAAACAGGTTGAACGACTGGAACACCATGCCCATCTTCCGGCAGATGCGCCGCACTTCCGCGTCCGGCACATATCTGGCTGTGCCGTCAGGGCCGGCGGCCGTCAGCGCCTCGCCTTCGATTTCAAGGGTGCCGCGGTCAATCACCTCAAGATGATTCAGGCAGCGCAGCAAGGTACTCTTGCCCGAGCCCGAGGGCCCGATCACTGCGGTGACATCCCCCTTGTGCAAGGTCAGGGAGACACCGCGCAAGACCTCCAGTGACCCGAACGATTTGAACAGATCCCGCGCCGCGATCATGATGCCGGGCGTATTGTGGGAATTGGCGCCGGTCGGGCTAGTCATCATGTTTGGCATAGCGTTTTTCGAGATTCTGGAAGAACCAGGTCAGAATCAACGTCATCACCAGATAGAAGAGCGCGGCGACCAGGAAAGGCGTGGTGGTGAAATCACGCTGCACGATGCCGCGCGCGGTGCGAAGAATATCGTTGAGGGCCAGCACGTAGATCAGGGACGTGTCCTTGATCAGCGTAATGGTTTCATTGCTGACCGGCGGCAACACCCGGCTGACCATCTGCGGCAGCACGACCCGCCGCATGGTCTGGAAATAGGTCATGCCCAGCGCCTTGCTGGCCTCATACTGGCCGCGATCGACCGACTTGATCCCGGCGCGGAAGATTTCCGCGAAATAGGCCGCGTAGTTCAGGGCGAAAGCCACCACCGCCGCGGGAAAGTCAGGCAGGCGCACGCCGATGACGGGCACGAACGGCAGTGCGAAATAAATAAACAGCATCTGCAGCATCAGCGGCGTGCCGCGCATCAGCCAGATATAGCCATTGACCAGGCCGCTCAGCCACGGCCATGACGAGATGCGTGCCAGCGCCAGCGCAAGCCCCAGCGGCACCGACAGGGCGAGCGTGATGGCGAATAGTGTGAGCGTGACTTGCGCGCCCTGCGCCAATGGCGCCAGAAGAGATAAGACGTAGTCCATGCTCGCGCGAAACAGAAGGAGGTGGGATCCCGGGCGCCGGGACGGCGCCCGGGGTCCGGACATGGCGCGGCGCCCTGCCTGAACGGCGCAGGGCCTCACGCAGCGTCTGGATTACTTGGTGATGTCAGTGCCGAACCACTGGGTGGCGATGCGGGCTGCCGTGCCATCCTGCTTCATCGAGGCCAGGGTTTTGTCGAGCTTGCCGAGCAGCTCGGCGTCATCCTTGCGCACACCGACGCCATATTCTTCCGTGCCGAAGTTTTCCTCCAGCACCTTGTATTCGCCGGCACGCTTGCTGATCAGGTAGCGGCCCACCACTTCATCCACCACAATTGCGTCGAGGCGGCCGGTCGACAGGTCCATCAGCGCCGTCACGTTATCGCCGAAGGTCTTGAGTTCCTTCAGGCTGGCGGCGACCTGGCTTTCCTTCTTGATCGCATCCACCGCGCTGCTGCCGTCCTGCGCGCCGACGATGCGGCCGGCCAGGTCGGCCTTGGCTTTCACCGGCGAGCTGGCACCGACGATGACGATCTGGTGGTTGGTCATATAGGGCGCGGTGAAGCTGATGTTCTTCTTGCGCTCTTCGGTGATGGTCAGCCCGTTCCACAGCACATCCACGCGCTTGCCGTTGAGTTCCGCCTCCTTGGCGCTCCAGTCGATAGGCTTGAACTCGACCGTCATGCCGAGACGGCGGCTGGCCTCCTTGGCCATGTCGATATCGAAGCCGACCAGCTCGTTGTTGTTATCGCGAAAACCCATGGGCGGGAAGTTGTCGTCCAGGCCGACAATGATCTTGGTGGCCGTGTCGGCGCCGGCAGCGGGGGCCGCTTCTTTCTTGCCGCATGCCGCAAACAGCGCCACGGACGAAATCAGGAGTAATGCAGCGATCTTCTTCATAGGAATTCCAATGCGAATAGGCGAGCATGCCGGGATCCGCACAGAGATGTCGGCCGGCAGGTTTCAGATTGTTGTTGGCAGCGCGATTATAGAGCGACGCCCGCGCCCGGCATTGCGGACCCTGCCGGCATCGGAAGCCACGTGCCAACCGACAGCCAAAAATAGTGCTAACATTTGCCGACCGACTGGTCGGTTTATTTAAGAGGCGCCGTCGACAACAGCCGCCCGCGCCGACCGCGACAAAATATCCGGCAGGAGACAACCCAATGCCCCCGATGTCCACCTCCGCTGGCCAGCCGGTCAGCATCGACGCCGGCCCGGTCTTGCTGCAATGGCAGGGCCCGGTTGCCGTGATCACCCTGAACCGCCCCGACAAGCTCAACAGCTTCACCCGCGCGATGCACCAGGCGCTGCAGCAGGCGCTCGACCATGTCGAGGCCGGCGGCGCGCGCGCCCTGCTGCTGACCGGGGCGGGCCGCGGCTTCTGCGCCGGCCAGGACCTGGCCGACCTGGATTTCACGCCCGGGCACATGACCGACCTGGGCGAGCTGATCGATACCTGGTTCAACCCGCTGATCCGCCGGCTGCAGGCCCTGCCGCTGCCGGTGGTGGCCGCGGTCAACGGCACCGCGGCCGGTGCCGGCGCCAACCTGGCGCTGGCCTGCGACATGGTGCTGGCGGCGCGCTCGGCCAGCTTTATCCAGGCCTTCGTCAAGATCGGACTGGTGCCGGATTCGGGCGGCACCTGGCTGCTGCCGAAGCGCATCGGCATGGCGCGCGCGCTGGGCCTGGCCATGACCGGCGAGCGGCTGAGCGCCGAAGAGGCCGAGAAATGGGGCCTGGTCTGGGAGACCATGGACGACCCGCTGCTGCCGGAACAGGCGCTGGCGCTGGCCACGCACCTGGCCGGGCAGCCGACCCGCGCGCTGGCCGCGATCAAGCGCGCCATGCATGCCAGCGCCACCGCCACGCTGGACGCCCAGCTGGACCTGGAGCGTGACCTGCAGCGCGAACTCGGCCAGTCCGCCGACTATGCGGAGGGCGTCAACGCCTTCCTCGAAAAGCGCGCACCGCACTTCACCGGCAAGTAAGCCGCGCGGGCCTTCCCGCCACTCTATATAGGAGACCAGCTTGAAACAGGACCCCCAGGCCCTCGCCGAAGCGGCCGCCGCCGCCATGTATGAAGCCGACACCTGCAGCCGCTGGCTGGGCATCACGGTCGAGGCCGTGCGTCCCGGCTATGCCCGGCTGACCATGCCGGTGCGCAAGGAATTCCTCAACGGCCACGGCATCTGCCACGGCGGCCTGATGTTCACGCTGGCCGATTCGACCTTCGCTTTTGCCTGCAACAGCCATAACATCAACACTGTGGCCGCAGGTTGCAGCATCGAGTTCCTCAAGCCCGTGCACGGCGGCGACGTGCTGACCGCCGAGGCCACCGAGCAGGTCCTGTCCGGCCGGCACGGCATCTACGATATCCGCGTGACCAACGCCGCGGGCCAGGTGGTGGCGATGTTCCGCGGCAAGTCGGCGCAGATCAGGGGACATGTGGTGCCGCCGCCGGAAGGGACGGAAGGCACCTGAGCAAATCCGGCAAGATACTTAAGATAAACGCCCCCGTGCAGGAGACGACATGAGCACGCGCCTGACCGATCTGCCCCTGGATGCGATCGAGACCGCCAGCCGCGCCGAGCTGCAGGCCTTGCAGCTGGAGCGGCTGAGATGGTCGCTCAACCACGCCTACGCCAATTCGCCGGTGTACCGCCGCAAGTTCGACGAAGCCGGGGTCCACCCCGACCAGCTGCATTCGCTGGCCGACCTGGCGCGCTTCCCGTTCACCAGCAAGCAGGACCTGCGCGACAACTACCCGTTCGGCATGTTCGCGGTGCCGCAGGACCGCGTGGCGCGCATCCACGCCTCGTCCGGCACCACCGGCAAGCCCACCGTGGTCGGCTACACGCTCCAGGACATCGACAACTGGGCCACAGTGATGGCGCGCTCGATCCGCGCCTCGGGCGCGCGGCGCGGCGACAAGGTGCACATCAGCTACGGCTACGGGCTCTTTACCGGCGGCCTGGGCGCCCACTACGGCGTGGAAAAGGCCGGCCTGACCGCGATCCCCTTCGGCGGCGGCCAGACCGAGCGCCAGGTGCAGCTGATCCAGGACTTCAAGCCCGAGGTCATCATGGTGACGCCCAGCTATATGCTGGCGATCGCCGACGAGTTCGAGCGCCAGGGCATCGACCCGGCCGGCAGCTCGCTGCGCGTGGGCATCTTCGGCGCGGAGCCGTGGACACCGGAAATGCGGCTGGCGATCGAGAAGCGCATGGGCATCTCGGCAGTCGATATCTATGGCCTGTCAGAGGTGATGGGCCCGGGCGTGGCCAATGAGTGCGCCGAGACCAAGGACGGGCCGACCATCTGGGAAGACCATTTCTACCCCGAGATCATCGATCCCGACACCGGCGCAGTGCTGCCCGACGGGGAGTTCGGCGAGCTGGTGTTCACCTCGCTGACCAAGGAGGCGATGCCTGTGGTGCGCTACCGCACCCGCGACCTGACCAGGCTGCTGCCCGGCACGGCGCGCCCGGCATTCCGCCGCATGGAGAAGATCACCGGCCGCACCGACGACATGATGATCGTGCGCGGGGTCAACGTGTTCCCGTCGCAGATCGAGGAACTGATCCTCAAGCACGCCGAGCTGGCGCCGCACTACCAGTGCGTGCTGACCAAGGACGGCCACATGGACACGCTGACCGTGCGCGTGGAATGCGCCCACGGCAGCGAGCCGGCGCTGGCGCAGGGCGCGCGCGCGCGGCTGGCGCAGGAGATCAAGGCCTATATCGGCGTCACCGCCGGCATCGAGGTGCTGCCCGAGGGCGGCGTCGAGCGCTCGGTGGGCAAGGCGCGGCGGATCGTCGACCAGCGCCCGCGCTGAGGGCTGGCCACCATCAAGAAAGGGCGCCGCGATGGCGCCCTTTTTGCGTTGCCGAGGTCAGCTGCGCGGCATCAGCACCCACATGCGGCCGCCCTGCTTCATGCGGCCCGCGGTCTCGCCGGCGGCATCGCCCGCACCCCAGAAGAAATCCGCGCGCACCCCGCCCTTGATGGCGCTGCCGGTGTCCTGCGCGAACATCAGCCGCTGGATCGGCTCGGTCGACAGCGGGCGCGTGGTCGACAGGAATACCGGCACCCCCAGCGGGATGGTGGCCGGGTCGACCGCGATCGAGCGCTCCGCGGTCAGCGGCACGCCCAGCGCGCCCACCGGGCCGTCGTTGTTGGCCGGCAGCTCGCGGAAGAAGACAAAGCGCGGGTTGATGTTGAGCATCTCGTCGACGCGGCCCGGGTTGGCGCGCGCCCACGCCTTGATGCCCTGCATGGTGGCCTGTGCCGGCGTGATCTCGCCGCGGTCCAGCAGCCATTTGCCGAACGAGCGGAACGGCTGGTCGTTGGTGCCGCCGAAGCCCACCCGCATGATGCTGCCGTCGGCCATGCGGATGCGGCCCGAGCCCTGGATCTGCAGGAAGGCGGCCTCGACCGCGTCATCCACCCAGACCAGCTCGCTGCCGCGCATGGCCGGGTTCTGCAGCAACTCGGCGCGGGCCGGCAGCGGGCGGTTGCCGAACTGCGCCGGCTTGCGGTACAGCGGCACCTGGAACTTGCCCTGGCGCGTGCGCGAGCCGTGCAGGATCGGTTCGTAGTAGCCGGTGATCAGGCCGTAGTCAGTGCCATCGCCATTGACCACGCGGTACGGCTGGAAGTTGCTTTCGAAATAGGCGCGCATGGCGTTGAGGTTGCCGGCATCGACCATCATGCCGGCGGCACAGGCGCGGCTCCACTCGGCGCGCTTCTTCAGCGCCTGGCAGCTGGCCTGCAGCGCGGGCCAGGCGGCTCGCACGTCGTCCTGGGCCCAGCCGCCGATCTCGGCCCAGCTGGCGGCCTGCAGACTGCCCTTCTGCGACGAGGCCGTCGGCGGCGTGGTGCCGGCCGGGCCGGTCTCGATGCGCGGCGGCGGGCCGCTCATGCAGCCGGCCAGCAGCACGGCCGCGCCGGACAGCGCCAGCCAGCCGCGCATGCGCAGCGAGCGCCAGGGGGAAACCGGGGAAATCCGGGAAATCGGGAAAGAGTCTGCGTATGCCATCTTGCTATTGTTCAAAGTCCGGGCCGGCGCAGCTTGCGGGGCCGATTGCCCCTACAATCCCACCGTCATCCTTCAACCACCGCCTGCGCCCCCGCGGGCCTGCGCCGCATCCGCCATGAGCAAGTTCTTCGAAGCCCATCCCATGCTGCTGTTCGCCCTGGAAGCCGGCGTGGCGCTGTTCCTGCTGATCTTTATCGTGGTCTGGACCATGGGCACGGCGAAAAAGAACCCGCGTCCCACGCGCGCCCCGTCCGGGCATCCGTCGCGCCAGCCGGCGCAGGGCGCCGCTGAAGCGCCGCCGCAGGATCAGGACAGCGCATCGCGCCAATAGGTTCCCGGCAGGGTCAGTGCAGCATGCGCGGCAGCACCAGCGCGAATTCAGGGATCGGCACCTCGAAGCGGTGGCCGTCCTCGGCCACGCAGAAGTATTCGCCCTTCATCGAGCCCACCGGGGTCGAGATGGTGGCCCAGCTGGTGTATTCGAAATGCTCGCCCGGCTTGAGCAGCGGCTGGTGGCCGACCACGCCCAGGCCCGCCACTTCCTGCGTGCCGTTGTCGCTGTCGGTGATGACCCAGTGGCGCGAGATCAGCTGCGCCGCCACCTCGCCGGTATTGTGGATGGTGATGGTGTAGGCGAAGGCATGGCGCCCGCGCTCAGGTTCTGACTGGTCCGGCAGGTACTGGGTGCGTACCGAGACGGAGAAAGCGTACTCGCTCATCGTGGGCAGGGCCGGCTTGAGGCGCCAGGCAGGGAAGTGGGTAGCCGCATTGTGCGGGATGGCCGCGGCACGGGCAAGAGCACCGGCAAGATCACCGCGCGCCGGGGCAGCGGTAGAATATAGCCCTTTCAGGGCCGGGCCGTGCCGGACGCCCCCGCCTGATCCCCTCTGGCGCCCGCCCCTGGGCGCGCCGGAGACGCAAACAGCATTCCCCAGCACCCCACATGCTAGCCGCCGACATGAGCACGCCCACCTACCGCATCGCCCCGTCCATCCTGTCCGCCGACTTTGCCCGCCTGGGCGAGGAAGTGCGCCGCGTGACCGAGGCCGGCGCCGACTGGATCCACTTCGACGTGATGGACAACCATTACGTGCCCAACCTGACCGTGGGCCCGCTGGTGTGCGAGGCGATCCGCCCGCACGTGACCGCGCCGATCGACGTGCACCTGATGGTGCGCCCGGTGGACCGGATCATCCCGGACTTTGCCAAGGCGGGCGCCAATATCATCACCTTCCACCCGGAAGCCAGCGAGCACGTGGACCGCTCGCTCGCGCTGATCCGCGACCACGGCTGCCAGGCCGGCCTGGTGTTCAACCCGGCCACGCCGCTGCACCACCTGGACCACGTGATGGACCGCCTGGACGTGATCCTGCTGATGTCGGTCAACCCGGGCTTCGGCGGCCAGTCGTTCATCCCCGAGACGCTCAACAAGCTGCGCGCCGTGCGCCAGCGCATCGATGAGTACACCGCCCGCACCGGCCGCACCATCCTGCTGGAAGTGGACGGCGGCGTGAAGGTCGACAACATCGCCGAGATCGCGGCGGCCGGCGCCGACACCTTCGTGGCGGGCTCGGCCGTGTTCGGCAAGCCGGATGCGGACGGCGGCTACCGCGGCATCATCTCGGCGCTGCGCGGCGAACTGGCCAAGGCCGGGCAATGACCGAGGGCGTGTTCCTGCGCCGCAACGACTGGCGCGGCATCGAAGGCGTGATCGTCGACCTCGACGGCACCATGGTCGACACCGCGGGCGACTTCCACGCCTCGATCAACGCCATGCTGCTGGCGCTGGGCCGCCAGCACCCCAACCTGGGGCCGGCAGCGCCGATGTCGGAGGCGGAGATCGTCAGCTATGTCGGCAAGGGCTCGGAAAACCTGATCCGGCGCGTGCTGGACGCGCGCTTCTCGCCGCTGCACGCCAACAGCCTGTTCGCCGACGCCTATGCGCTGTACGACCGCGAGTACATCCGCATCAACGGCCAGTTCTCGCAGGTCTACCCCGGCGTGCGCGAAGGCCTGGCGGCGATGAAGGCGGCCGGGCTGCGCCTGGCCTGCGTGACCAACAAGCCCTACAGCTTCACCGAGCCGCTGCTGGCCAAGACCGGCCTCGCCCAGTACTTCGAGCTGGTCTACGGTGGCGACGCCTTCCCGCTGCGCAAGCCCGACCCCTTCCCGCTGCTGAAAGTGGCCGACGCCTTCGGTCTGGAGCCGTCGGCAATGGCGGCGCTCGGCGACTCGGAAAACGACGCGCAGGCGGCCCGCGCGGCCGGCATGGGCGTGCTGCTGGTGCCCTATGGCTACAACCATGGCAACCCTGTACAAGGCGTTGACGCCGATGGTATAGTCGACTCCATTGCCCACGCCGCAGCGCTGTTTGCAGCACACTGGGCAGGTCATCGATAGTCCGAATTTCGTCGATCCCGACCAAATCCCAAACATTTCATGTTTCTCAACCGCAAACGCATCTCTTCTGGCAGTGATCGGCAGGCTTGGCCCTGGCGTCGCTGGCGCGCCTCCCAACAGGCGTAAAGTGCGTTCGCGAGTCTGCTGACGAGCCCTCGACCCGAGGGCCTCGCCACACCGGCCTAGCTGCCGGGCATTCCCACCAAAACCCGCCGCAAGCCAGCGTAGCCGCCATATTCGTGTGCTACGTTTAGCTCAAGAACGCGCCGCACGCCCTTCCCCGGCCGTGTGCAGTCTTGTCCGCAAGCCGCTTGCACCACGGCCCGCCAACGGGGCGGGTATCCATTCGCTCCAGCCTGATTGCCGATAAGCGGCGCCGCGCCCCTCCACCGCGCAGCGCGCGCCGCACAAGAGGACCGACATGACCGAACTGGAATTCAAATCGCTGGCCGACCAGGGCTACAACCGCATCCCGCTGATCGCCGAGGCCTTTGCCGACCTGGAAACGCCGCTGTCGCTGTACCTGAAGCTGGCCCAGTCGCAGACGCGCGGCGTCAACACCTTCCTGCTGGAATCGGTGGTGGGCGGCGAGCGCTTCGGGCGCTTTTCGTTTATCGGCCTGCATGCCCGCACCCTGCTGCGCGCCTTCGGCAACCGCACCGAGGTGGTGACCGACGGCAAGGTGGTGGAAACCCACGAAGGCAACCCGCTCGACTTCATCGCCGAGTTCGAACAGCGCTTCAAGGTGGCGCTGCGCCCCGGACTGCCGCGCTTCTGCGGCGGCCTGGCCGGCTACTTCGGCTATGACGCGGTGCGCTATATCGAGAAGAAGCTCGCCGACACGCACAAGCCCGATGACCTGAACCTGCCGGACATCCAGCTGCTGCTGTGCGAGGAACTGGCCGTCATCGACAACCTGTCGGGCAAGCTCTACCTGATCGTCTACGCCGACCCGACCACGCCGGAAGCCTATTCGCGCGCGCGCCAGCGCCTGCGCGAGCTGCGCATGAAGCTGCGCCAGCCGGTGGACGTGCCGGTCACCAGCCCGTCGGTGCAGACCGAGGTCTACCGCGAATTCGCCAAGGCCGACTACCTGGCCGCGGTGCACAAGGCCAAGGAATACATCATGGCCGGCGACATGATGCAGGTGCAGATCGGCCAGCGCCTGGTCAAGCCTTACCGCGACGCGCCGCTGTCGCTGTACCGCGCGCTGCGTTCGCTGAACCCGTCGCCGTACATGTACTTCTACAACTTCGGCGACTTCCAGGTGGTGGGCGCTTCGCCGGAGATCCTGGTGCGCCAGGAAGAGCGCAAGGTCGGCACCAACGGCGACATGCGCAGCGAACACATCGTCACCATCCGCCCGCTGGCCGGCACGCGCCCGCGCGGCAATACGCCGGAGAAGGACGCCCAGCTGGCCACCGAGCTGCTGCAGGATCCGAAGGAGATCGCCGAGCACGTGATGCTGATCGACCTGGCGCGCAACGATATCGGCCGCATCGCCGAGACTGGCTCGGTCAAGGTCACCGACAAGATGGTGATCGAGAAGTACTCGCACGTGCAGCACATCGTCAGCTCGGTCGAAGGCACGCTGCGCGAGGGCATCAGCAACCTGGACGTGCTGCGCGCGACCTTCCCGGCCGGCACGCTGTCGGGCGCGCCCAAGGTCCATGCGATGGAGATCATCGACGAGCTGGAACCGCGCAAGCGTGGCATCTATGGCGGCGCGGTGGGCTACCTGTCGTTCGGCGGCGAGATGGACCTGGCGATCGCGATCCGCACCGGCATTGTCAAGGACGGCAACCTCTACGTGCAGGCCGCCGCCGGCATCGTTGCCGACTCGGACCCCGAAGCCGAATGGAGGGAAACCGAAGCCAAGGCGCGCGCCGTGATCCGCGCCGCCGAGCAGGTCCAGGATGGCCTGGACTCCGACATCTGAGAGAACAGGAGACAGACGCCATGCTGCTGATGATCGACAACTACGATTCGTTCACCTATAACCTGGTCCAGTATTTCGGCGAACTGGGCGAAGACGTGCGCACCTACCGCAACGACGAGATCACCATCGAGGAGATCGAGGCGCTCAAGCCCGACCACATCTGCGTCTCGCCCGGGCCGTGCAGCCCGAAGGAAGCCGGCATCTCGGTGGCGGCGCTGCAGCACTTTGCCGGCAAGATCCCGCTGCTGGGCGTGTGCCTGGGCCACCAGGCCATCGGCGAGGCCTTTGGCGGCAAGGTGATCCGCGCCAAGCAGGTGATGCACGGCAAGGTCAGCACCATCGAGACCACCCAGCAAGGCGTGTTCGCCGGGCTGCCCAGGCACTTCGACGTGACGCGCTATCATTCACTGGCGATCGAGCGCGAAACCCTGCCCGATTGCCTGGAGATCACCGCCTGGACCCCGGACGGCGAGATCATGGGCGTGCGCCACAAGACGCTCGCCGTTGAAGGCGTGCAGTTCCATCCCGAGTCGATCCTGTCCGAGCATGGCCATGCGCTGCTGGCCAACTTCGTCAAGGCGCCGCGATGAGACTGCTCGATTCCGCACCTTCCAGCCCGCACCACGCCATCCAGACTGTCAACGAGAACGCCATGATCACGCCGCAAGAAGCCCTGACGCGCTGCATCGAGCACCGCGAAATCTTCCATGACGAGATGCTGCACCTGATGCGGCAGATCATGCAGGGGCAGATCTCGCCGGTGATGGCCGCCGCGATCCTGACCGGCCTGCGCGTCAAGAAGGAAACCATCGGCGAGATCTCCGCCGCCGCGCAGGTGATGCGCGAGTTCGCCAACAAGGTGCCGGTGGCCGATCGCGAGAACTTCGTCGATATCGTCGGCACCGGCGGCGACGGCTCGCACACCTTCAATATCTCGACCGCATCGATGTTCGTCGCCGCCGCCGCCGGCGCCAGGATCGCCAAGCATGGCAACCGCGGCGTCAGTTCCAAGTCGGGCAGCGCGGACGTGCTGGAAGCGCTGGGCGTGAACATCATGCTGACGCCCGAGCAGGTCGGCCAGTGCATCGAAGAGACCGGCATCGGCTTCATGTTCGCGCCCACGCACCACCCGGCGATGAAGAACGTCGCGCCGATCCGCAAAGAGATGGGCGTGCGCACCATCTTCAATATCCTGGGCCCGCTGACCAACCCGGCCGATGCGCCCAACATCCTGATGGGCGTGTTCCACCCCGACCTGGTCGGCATCCAGGTGCGCGTGATGCAGCGCCTGGGCGCCAAGCACGCCATCGTGGTGTACGGCAAGGACGGCATGGACGAGGTCTCGCTGGGCGCCGCCACGCTGGTGGGCGAACTGAAGGACGGCGAGGTGCGCGAATATGAGATCCACCCCGAGGACTTCGGCCTGCAGATGATCTCCAACCGCGGCCTGAAGGTGGCCGATGCGACGGAGTCGAAGGAAATGCTGCTTGAAGCGCTGACCAACGTACCGGGCACGCCGCGCGAGATCGTCTCGCTGAACGCCGGCACCGCGCTGTACGCCGCCAACGTGGCCGACTCCGTCGAAGACGGCATCCGCCGCGCGCGCGAGGCGATTGCCAGCGGCACGGCGCACGAGAAGCTCGACCAGTTCGTGCGCGCCACCCAGCAGTTCAAGTAAGAGACGCGAATATGTCCGACATCCTGCAAAAGATCCTGGCCGTAAAGGCCGACGAAGTCGCCGCCGCGCGCAAGAAGCGCGACCTGCCCAGCCTGCGCGCCGAGGCCGAAAGCCTGCGCACTGAGCCGGGCCTGGCACCGCGCGGCTTTGAGCGCGCGCTGCGCGAGAAGATCGCCGCCGGCCAGGCCGGCGTGATCGCCGAGGTCAAGAAGGCATCGCCGTCCAAGGGCGTGCTGCGCGAGCACTTCGTGCCCGAGGCCATTGCCGAAAGCTACGCCAGCCATGGCGCCGCCTGCCTGTCGGTGCTGACCGACGTGAACTTCTTCCAGGGACACGCCGACTACCTGAAGCGCGCCCGTAGCGCCTGTCCGCTGCCGGCCCTGCGCAAGGACTTCATGGTCGACCTGTACCAGGTCTATGAAGCGCGCACCTGGGGCGCCGACTGCATCCTGCTGATCGTCGCCGCGCTGGACCCGGGCCTGATGGCCGAACTGGAAGCCTGTGCGCTTGAGCTCGGCATGGATGTGCTGGTGGAAGTGCACGGCGACGACGAGCTCGACGCGGCGCTGCGCCTGAAGACTCCGCTGCTCGGCGTGAACAACCGCAACCTGCGCACCTTCGAGGTGTCGCTGGACAACACGCTGGACCTGCTGCCGCATATGCCGGCCGACAAGCTGGTGGTGACCGAGTCCGGCATCCTCGGCCAGGCGGACGTAAAGCGCATGCGCGATGCCAACGTGCATGCGTTCCTGGTGGGTGAGGCGTTCATGCGGGCGCCGGATCCAGGGGTGGAGCTGGCACGGCTGTTTGCCTGAGCCATGGCCCAGGAAATCGAACTCAAGCTGGCCATCCCCGACGACGCCCTGGCCCCGCTGGCCGCCTGGCTCGACGCCAACGGCGCCCCGCAGGGCGAAGCCACGCTGCTCAACGTCTACCTCGATACCCCGGAATGTGACCTGGCACAGGCGCGCGCCGCGCTGCGGCTGCGCCGCAAGGGCGCGCAATGGCTGCAGACGCTGAAGACCGCAGGCAGCAGCCAGGGCGGCCTGGCCACGCGCCATGAATGGGAGACAGAGATCGCCGGCGAGGCCATCGAGCTGCAAACCTTTCCCGCGGAAGCGCAAACCGTGCTCGCGCCACTGATCGGCCGGCTGGCACCGGTGTTCCGCACCGACTTCGTCCGCCGCACCTGGCTGGTCACGCAGCACGGCGCCCGCATCGAGGCCGCGCTCGACACCGGCACCATCACCGCGCCGGCCAGCGCCGCGCAGGAACCCATCCAGGAACTCGAACTGGAATGGCTCGATGGCGACGCCGCGCACGCGGCCGATGCCCTGCGCGCCTTTGCCGCGCGGCTGGCCACCGTTGCCGCGCTGGCACCCTCGGACCTCAGCAAGGCCGCCCGCGGCTACCGCCTGGCGGGAATCGCCGAAGGCAAGGCCTCATAATCGCGGTTTTCCCGCCGAGCTTTCCTCACGCATGCAAGCCGATCTCTTCGCCGCCGAAGCCCCCCGCGCCCCCGGCGAACCGTCCCC